>JAPKEQ010000063.1 GCA_028821995.1 Alphaproteobacteria bacterium | reverse complement strand
CTGCGCAATTTGCGTTGAAATATTACTAATAATTGACACGACCATGGCGGGATACCTTCCTTATGCCTGTTTAATTCATAAGAGATACAATGCAGAGAGCATGCCAAAACAGTTGATTTTGCTTAACCCACGCCTATAAAACAACTTTTTTGCCACTAATAGCTGCATACAAGATCAGACGGCCTGATACAGGACATTACCAATTTTTGCGTCAAAGCCAGCTAATTCAACATCTAAAAAAGGCACCTCATGGCCCCTTTTTATATTTGCACAAATGAAAAAGCCCCGCAATTGCGGGGCTTTTGAGGCGGTATTACAGCTTCTATGAAGTTGCTGTACCCGATGTCATTTCAGATCCTGCAACAGGCTTACTGTCAAACATATCAGAGAATACATCTTCCCATGTGCCTTCTGTTGCAGCGCGAGAGTACTCAGTTGAGCGCTGCTCAAAGAAGTTTGCATGCTCAGTTGCATTTAGCATCTCATCAAGCCATGGAAGAGGGTTTGTTTCAATTTTGTAAACTTCCTCAAGACCAAGCTGCGTCAAACGGCGATCTGCAATGTAACGGATGTACTGTTTAATATCCTCAGGCGTTAGGCCTTGAACTTCACCTTGCTCAAACGCAAGATCAATAAAGGCATCTTCCATTGTTACAATGTGCTTACAGTGTTCAGTAAGCTCGTTTTGAAGCTCTTCGTTCCACACTTCTGGGTTCTCGCTTACAAATGTACGGAACAGACGAATGATAGAGTTCGTGTGAAGTGTTTCATCACGCACTGACCATGTAATAATCTGCCCCATACCCTTCATTTTACCAAAACGAGGGAAGTTAAGAAGAATCGCGAAGCTTGCGAACAATTGAAGGCCTTCAGTGAATGCACCAAATACAGCAAGTGTTGTTGCAATGCCTTTTTTCGTGTCACAGCTAAACTGGTGAAGGTAATCGTACTTATCTTTCATTTCTACATATTTCAGAAAAGCTTCGTACTCAGCTTCAGGCATACCAAGGGTATCCAGCAGGTGAGAGTAAGCAGCAATGTGGATTGTCTCAATGTTAGAGAACGCACTGCACATCATCAGAACTTCAGTCGGGCCGAAAACTTTCGGGTATTCCTTCATGTAGCAACCGTTTACTTCAATATCACTTTGCGTAAAGAAGCGGAAAATTTGCGTCATCAAGTTCTGCTCGTTTGCAGTTAGCTTGTGGTTCCAATCTTTTACATCATCTGCCATTGGTACTTCTTCAGGCATCCAGTGAAGGCGCTGCTGTGTTTGCCAAGCTTCGTAAGCCCATGGGTAGCGGAATGGTTTATAAACAGGCTGTGCTTGAAGCAAACCTTTTCTTTCACCAAAACCTGTTTCTGTTTTAAGCTCTACAACATCTGACATCGTCATATCCTTTATTTAGCCCTCCCATATATGGAAGGATTTGTTTTTATAATTTTAAACTCTTACTGACAAGCAAGGCACTCATCGTACTTGTTCTCTTCTTCAGCTACAGCATTAACGGTTTTTTCATCTTTCCTAGGGAAAGAAACAACATCCGCGCGCTGAATAGATTTAGAGCGGCAGTAGTAAAGACTCTTCACACCCTTTTTCCATGCATTAAAGTGAAGTTCATGCAGTGTTTTCTTATGTACATCAGCAGGCAAGAACAGGTTAACAGACTGTGCTTGGCAAATGTAAGGCGTACGGTCAGCTGCATGCTCAACAACCCAGCGCTGATCAATTTCAAAGGCTGTTTTAAACACGTCCTTTTCATGATCACTCAAGAAATCAAGTTCCTGCACAGATCCGCCTTGCGTAGTAATTTCTGACCATACAATCGGCGTATCTTTACCGTACTTTTCAAGAACCTTTTTAAGGTGCTTGTTACGTACATTGAAAGAGCCATCTAGTGTTTTTTGGGTAAAGCTGTTAGCAGCGTACGGCTCAATACCAGGTGATGCGTTACCGCAAACAATAGAACTAGACGCGTTTGGTGCAATGGCCAGCTTATTTGCAAAGCGCTCTTTTACAAGGGCTTCAGCAGCATCTGGGCAAGGTCCACGCTCTTCTGCAAGTATGCGAGAAGCATTATCAGCGCCTGTACGGATGTGTTTGAACATACGCTTGTTCCAAACTTTAGCCATCACTGACTCAAACGGAATGTTTTTAGACTGAAGGAATGAGTGGTAACCCATAGAGCCAAGGCCGACACTACGCTCACGAAGTGCTGCGTAACGTGCACGTGCCATATCATCTGGCGCTGTATCAATAAAGTCCTGCATAATGTTATCAAGGTAACGGAACATATCTTCTAGGAATGTTTCGTTCTTTTCCCACTCTTCAAATTTTTCAAGGTTCAGTGAAGATAGGCAGCATACAGCTGTACGCTCTTTACCGTGCTGATCAACGCCGGTTGGTAGTGTAATTTCTGAGCAAAGGTTACTCATTTTAACCTTAAGGCCCTGCTCCTTGTGGAACTCAGGAATACGGTTATTTACGTTATCAATAAACAGAAGGTACGGCTCGCCCGTTTCAATGCGTGCTGTCAGGATACGAATCCAAAGGTCACGCGCTTGAATTTCACGCACAGTTTCGCCTGTTTTAGGGCTTGTAAGTGCCCAAGCCTTATCGCCTTCAACAGCTTCCATAAACTTATCTGTAATCACAACAGCGTTATGAAGAAACTGAGAACGACGGTTAGGGTCTCCACCAGTTGGACGGCGAATTTCAATAAACTCTTCAATTTCTGGGTGAGAGACATCAAGGTAAACGGCAGCAGCTCCGCGGCGCTGGTTCCCTTGAGAGATTGCAAGTGTTTGGGAGTCCTGCATTTTAAGGAAAGGAATAATCCCCGATGTTTTACCAACACGGCCCACTTTTTCATTAATAGAGCGAACGTTACCCCAGTATGTACCAATGCCCCCGCCCTTAGCTGCAAGCCATACATTTTCGTTCATTGTGCCCACAATGCCATCAAGAGAGTCTTGGACTTCGTTCAAAAAGCAAGAGATTGGCAGACCGCGTTTTGCGCCGCCGTTCACAAGAACAGGTGTAGACGGTGTAAACCACAAATTACTCATGTAATCATAAAGCCTTTGCGCATGCGCCTCATCATCAGCATATGTGCGTGCCACACGGGCAAAAGCTTCTTGAATTGTTTCGTCTGGCAGAAGGTAACGCTCAGACAATGTCGCGCGGCCGAAATCTGTGATGTTCGCGTCGCGGGAGTTGTCAATTTTGATATCGTACATGGGTGGCTCTCCTAGGCTCTAGTCTTTATTGTTTTTTATCGATTCCTCGCGGGCACTTGAGGATAAATTTTGAGAGGGTATTTTTATTATTGCACATTTTTTAGGCAATTTGAACACAAACCCCTATATCTTGTGTCCCCTGATTTAACTATCATACTAAATATAGACAGCGCGGTCTAGAAATTTGTATCAGCCCCGACCTCTTTATTTTTCAACAACCTAGGCCTGAATACAATTTAAAGCCTTGTTTTCATTCGATAAAAAAAATATCGGACAAATTTCAACCACTTACAGAGCAAGAACAAACGAACACAAGGTCGTCAACCCCTATATTTTGTTTTTTGGAAAGAATTTTAACCCTATAAAACGCGTGGAAATGGAATACAATTTAAAGAAGGTTTCCTCTTTAGAATCAGGTGACTCACTATATATTGAGAGACCTTAAAATGAGAAGTGCTTTTTTGATTTTTTGGATAAATATTTAGATAGACACAAGATATGGTGCGGAGAGGCAGGGCATGGCACAAGGAAGCTCTTTAAAATTATTTTTTCTTTGCTCCCGACTTCAGTTTTTTCATACGCTTCGCTGCTTCAAAAACATGAACTCCCGCAAAATATGCTCTTGGCATAAAGCTTTTTTACCTGCCCATCTCTCTCCCGACCTGGGCAGAGCTGCTTTATGCCGCTCAAACCGCCTGAGCGGTTTGGCTTGCCTATACGGCTGCGCACTCTGATAGGCAGGCACCTATTATGTTTCATTGTCGCATGTGAGCCGAATAGGCGAACCTATGTGCGATAAAGCAGTATCAGAGGAACGCATGCCAGCACTCTTGGGTGCATCCCCATGCATCACGAGCACATATGTGCGAGCAAAAGCCCAAAGTCTTTTGGCGAAACCAAGCAATTATAGGCACGCTGGGAAGCGTGGCTTTTTCAAAAGAGCGCTTGGTTTTAAGATATAGCTTTGCGAGCTATCATATTTTGACGCCGCAAAGCAGAGGCAAAAATTGAGAGCAAAAAGCAAAGAGAAACATAACAAAAAAAGAAAGGCTCCCTTTCGGAAGCCTTTCTAAGTAATCGACCTTTAAGTCGTCTCAGACTACTGGAGTAGACGGAGAAGAAGTGAAGGCTGCTGGTTTGCCTGTGCAAGCATTGATACACCAGACTGGATAAGAACCTGCTCACTTGTAAAGCGAGTGATCTCAGCCGCAACGTCAACGTCCATAAGTGTAGAACGAGCCGCTTCAGTGTTTTCAATAGAAGTTGCAAGGTTAGATGACGCGAAGTCAAGTCGGTTCTGCAAAGAACCAATCTCAGCACGTGCAGCGTTTACCGCACCCATCGCTGTATCAATTTCAGCAGTTGCCGTTTGAGCATTCACCTTAGTTGAGATATCAGTTGGAACAGTACCACCGATAAGGTCACTAAAGTTACCTGTATCAATTGAAATGTTAATAATATCACCGTTAGCAATACCAACCTGGAAGTCTAGGTTAGCAGCGGCAACACCACCACCAACAGCAGCAGTATCGAACTGAGCAGTTGCCGCGCCCCCGAAGCCGGCGTTAATGTCAGTTGTCGTGTCAAATGCATCACTTAGAGTAATTTCAACACCAAGCTGATCAAAGTTGTAAGAATCTGTTTCACCAGAAGCTACAGCAGCGACATCAAGAGATTGGTACTCGTTCGTACCTGTGTTAAGTACAGAAAGAACGTTGTTCGCGTTGTTGAAAGAAACTTCAAACGTTTCACCAGCACCAACAACACTATCATCGAAAGTATAACCCACGAAACCAGCCGTGTTATCAATACCAGTACCTGCAGTGTTAAGGCCAGTTGTAGCCGAACCACCAAGAAGGTTAATACCGTTAAAGTCAGTTGTACCTGCAATACGATCAACTTCATTACGTAGCGCTGTGTATTCCTGATCTAGGAAACCACGCTCAGTATCAGAAATTTGGTCAGACTGAGATGTTGTTGTTAGAGATTTCATACGTACCAAAATATCGCTAATTTGACCGTACGCACCATCAGCGATCTGAAGCATAGAGTTTGCTTGCTGAGCGTTAATTTGTGCTGAACGCAATGCGCTTACGTCAAGACGAAGTCCACTACCGATAGATAGAGCAGCTGCATCATCTTTAGCGTTTGGAACACGAGAACCAGACGATAGTTTAGATAGAGATGAAGCACTACGCATTGAGCTAGAGCCCAGGTAACGTTGAGCTGTCATCGCACTTACATTAGTGTTAATTGTAATCATGATCATTTCTCCTACTTGGATCATTTTATTTTAGCCTGGCTACCTGCCAAACATCATGTGTATCAGTATGAACGATTTTTTTTTATGCGTCCACACCTTAGCTACAAGATTCACATGGAGTGTCACTTGCAACAGGTTTTTATAGAACATCGCGCAAGAACATTTTCTGACACCCTTAAAAAGGTAAACAATTTCAATCAACTAAATCAATCACAAAAAAACAACACATACCTGACACATCTATAAATGACTTTATCTCCCCTATAAGGAGGTACCATTCTGCAACGCTCCCCCACAAAAGAACGCCTTATATATAAAGAACAATAGGAAGCTTTGAAAAAAAACGGCATAAATCGTGCTACATTTAAAGATGAACAAGAATAAGAAGAGCGCACACCTTGGATAATTTACTACGAATACTCAGAAACCTCGGGCCGGCACGTATTGCCGTTCTTGTGGTTGCGATTGTTGTTCTCATTGGTATGTTTATGACCATCATGATGCGCATGTCAGCATCTGACCTCTCTCTTTTGTACGGCGGACTTACCCCGACAGAAGCCTCAGAGATGTCAACCAAGATTGCGAGTATGAATGTGCCTTACGAACTTCGCGGTGCGGCTATCTTTGTCCCAAGTGATAAAATCGGCGAACTTCGCCTCCAACTTGCAGGCGAAGGACTTGTTGGGTCTAGCACCAAAGGATATGAAGTTTTTGATGAATCTAGCGGCTTTGGCACAACCTCCCTTGTACAAAATATCAATGCACGACGTGCATTAGAAGGAGAGCTTTCTCGTACAATTAGCTCCCTCCCCTCTGTTAAAAATGCCCGCGTTCACCTTGTACTTGCTGAACGCAAGCTCTTTAGCCGTGAAAAAATTAGCGCCACAGCTTCTGTAACCCTAAACCTCGGCGGACGACTTCTTTCTGATGAAAATGTGACAAGCATTACCCACCTTGTGGCCGCATCTGTCCCTAACCTTAAAACAAGTGATGTAACCATAGTAGACACACAAGGAAACCTCCTTAGCGCTGGCGGGTCGGATATGAATACCATTGTCAACACACAACAAAAAATGCGCATGAAGGTTGAACAAAAATACGAGAGCAGTATCATCAAGCTTCTTGAGCGCGTTGTTGGCCAAGGCAGAGTAAGTGTACAAGTAACGGCTGACCTCAACTTTGACAAACTCACAGAAAGCGAAGAAATTTTTGACCCTGAACGCACAGCGATCAGGTCTCAGCAAACCAACGAAGATACGGCAAACTCTCGTAACTTTGATAACACCCCTGCCATTGGCGTAACAGGTAACGTGCCAGGGCAAGGCGATGAAGGCAACAGCCTCTCTGCGGAGAACAACGAGGCTGGCACTGCTGAAACTGTAAACTATGAAATCACGAAAAAGGTTCGCCATTTCGAACGTGCCGAAGGCGCTATTAACAGACTATCTGTTGCTGTACTTGTAGAAGGTAACTATACAGAAGATGGTGAATACACACCTCTAAGCACAGACAGACTTGATAAGTTTGCAAGCCTTATTAAAACATCTATTGGTTACAACATGGAACGTGGAGACTCTGTAGAAGTGATCGACATGCCATTTGACCGCGCAGAAGAAGTTGCTGAAGAAGCGCCTATTCTGACTAAGGAAGATTACTTTAAGTTTGGCGAATACGCACTTATGCTGATCGGGATGTTCCTTGTCCTCTTTATGATTATTCGCCCAATCATGAATGCTGTCCAATCTCATAACGAGCAAGAAGTTGTGAATACTGAATCTCTCATTAGCGAAGATGGTAATATTATTGCCGCTGATGAAGAAGACATTACAGCAGAAGAAATGGTTGACCTTGAAAAGGTTGAAGGACAAGTTCGCGCCTCAACAGTCCGCAAGGTTGTAAGTATTATTGATAAATACCCAGAAGAAAGCATGAACGTGATTCGTGCTTGGATGAACCCAGGAGAGTAAGCCATGGCAGAAGCAGCAGAAGCAAGTAGCAGCGGTAAAAAAGGTCTCGGAGGCAATGCAGCCGCACGCGCCTCTGGTGCACGTGATGCCGCTATCCTTATGCTTGCCGTAGGGGAAGAAAAGGCAGCTATTATGTTTAGCCACCTAGATGATTACGAAATTCGAGATATCTCTCGTGAAATGGCTAATATTGGTAAAGTGACAGCTGTTGAAGTTGAAGATGTTTTAAACCGGTTTAGCGATTCTATTGGCGGTGGTTCCAACGGCATTATGGGAGGCTGGAAAACAACAGAGCGCTTCCTTATGCAAGTTATGGATCCCAATAAAGTTAACGACATCATGGAAGAGATGCGTGGCCCTGAAGGGCGCACAATGTGGGAAAAACTTTCTAACGTCAGTGAAGATATTCTTGCCAACTACCTAAAAAATGAGTATCCGCAAACCGTTGCTGTAATTATTTCTCGCATTAAACCTGCACATGCTGCACGCGTAATCGCAACCCTTCCAGAAGATTTTGCTATGGAAGTTATGGAGCGTATTCTTCTTATGGATAATGTATCTCGTGAGGTTATTGAAACCGTTGAAGAGAGCCTACGTAACGAGTTTATGCGCAACCTTGCAACAAAGCAAAAACGTGACAGCCATGAGCTTATGGCCGAAATATTTAACAGCTTTGACCGCGCAAACGAAACGAAGTTCCTTGATCTTCTTGAATCTCGTAGCGAAGACGATGCACAAAAAATTCGTGCCCTTATGTTTACGTTTGAAGACCTTCTTAAAACGGACGATATGGGTATTCAAGCCATTATGCGTGATGTTGAAAAAGACAAGCTTGCCCTCTGCCTAAAAGGCTCCAGTGATGACCTTAAAGCCTTCTTCCTTAAGAACATGTCTGAGCGTGCAGCGAAAATTCTTGAAGAGGACATGGAAGCTATGGGCCCTGTTCGCGTAAAAGATGTGGACGAAGCTCAAGGCGAAGTGGTTATTCTTGCCAAGAAACTTGTCGATGATGGCAAGATCATGATTATGTCTGAGGGAGATGATAGTGAGTTCATCTAAACATCAACCTTTTGTTATTGATTTAGACTTCATCCAAGATGAACTTCGTAAGCAGGATGAGAAGAAGCAAAAGGCTGAAGATGCACGTAAAGCCGCTCTTGCTCCTAAAGTTACAGATGCTCATGTGAGCACTGCAAGGCAAGAAGGCCATGCACAAGGGCTTAAAGAAGGCCATGAAAATGGCAAGCAAGAAGCCTCTCGCATTTATGAGGCACACATTGCAAGCATTCAAGTCAAGCTTGATGACATGCTCTCCATAAAGGATACCTATAAAGCCATTATTGAGAGCCACACCCTTAACCTTCTACAAAACATCCTTCCCCCTATTATTGGAGAAGCGCTTGAGAAGGATATTTCTCCTCTTATTATGCACCACGTGCAAAAATTGCAATCTGCTATTACAGAGGAAACACGGCTAACAATGCGCCTTAACCGTACCAGCAGGGAAGTCCTTGAGGGTATGGTTGCTGAAAAACAAATTCAGCTTCATAAAGATTTACACATTGAAACAGACGACACCCTTTCTGAAGGGGACATGACACTCCACTGGGGTAACCAAGGAGTAGAAGCCCTTGTAAAACACAGCATGAATCACGCAAAGGAAGCTCTTGCAAGCGCTGAAGCGACTCATGTACCTGAAACAGATAAGCTAGAACAGGTTGACGCACCTGTCTCTAAAGAAAAAATATCTGCCACCCCCGTAAAAGACACAGCCGAAAGCTCTCCCCTTCCTGAAGATTATTTTGAAGTTCAAACAGATACTCCAAAAGAGAGCGAAACAAGCGAAGAGTGTGAAACAACTGCGCCTCAAAGTGAATCTTAAGATTTCAATTTGGCCTAGTTTATGCAATACTAAACTCATGATAAGAACAATAAGGCAGACGACTGCCAACTGCATAAGGATAACTCCGTATGAGCGATGATCTAGATTTAAATGAATTTGAAACACCAAAAGAGGAAGAATCACCTCTTGAAACAGGCGGTGATACTGGCACTATTGATCAGGGCCTAGAAGCTGTTTATGACATTCCTGTTAAAGTGAGTGCTGTTCTCGGCACCCGTAAAATGCAAATTCACGAGCTTCTTAAACTTGGCCGTGGCGCCGTTGTTGACCTAGACCGAAAAGTTGGGGAAGCTGTTGATATTTTCGTGAACGACCGATTGGTCGCACGTGGTGAAGTTGTTATCGTCGATGAAAAACTTGGCGTAACCATGACTGAAATTGTAAAAAGCCAAAAATAAAAATTTAAAGGGTATTTAACCTCAT
>JAPKEQ010000137.1 GCA_028821995.1 Alphaproteobacteria bacterium | reverse complement strand
GACTCATTAAGTGCACTGTCACCCCATAAAGTTGCTAGCGCTGTGCGTGTCAAACGAGCTTCACGGGCAGCTTGTTGGCGTTTGAGCGTCGCAGTCGCATAAGCTACTTCTGCCTTACGTTGCTGAATTTCCGGCTCGCGGGCAGCTTTCACACGCTTCGTTACGGTGTTAAGCACAGCCTGTGCCAGCTCTTCTTGTTCCTCTGCCAGCTTGAGATTCTGTGCCGCTGCAACAGCGGTCATATAAGCCGTTGTGACATTTTGTCGCAGCATTCTTTCGGCGACAGCATAATCAGCTTGTGCTGCACTCAAACGTTTGAGTGCAGCATCGCTACGCGCACTACGCTTTCCGCCAATTTCTAGTTTCTGGGCTAACGCATAAGTGTACTCAGCCACATCGGTGCCACTAAATTGACCACTACCGCCAAAATTCTCCATTTCAAATTCAAACTCAGGGTTTAGCCAGGCAGATGCCTGTTGAGCTTCTCCAGCAGAAGCTTCAAGACGCGCTTGTTCTTCTTTAAGACTTGGTGAGTTCCGAGTAGCCTTCTGGTAAGCTGTAGCTAAATCCAAAATGGCCGGATTCTCTTCAGCCATGCTCAAACTTGGCACACATAATAAGGCCAGTAATAACAGTTTTTTTATCATAATATATCCTCAAAATTAGCTTTGGGAGGCTAAATGGAATTAGCCTCCCAAAGCTCGTTTGTTTAGCGACATGCGCTTTCGTCGTGATTGGTATGCAAACGTTTATGTAGCTCAATGCCACCACTACGTTTAGGGTAACTTCGTGCCATAACACAATCCGCAGGTGTCGTAGCATACTCACGAGATGCAGCAGCCATTTTCTTTCCGTTATTCCAACCGTAAATTTCACCGGGTTGGTCAGGGAAAATCATAGCTTCCATTTCTGGGGACACCAGATGCTTACTACTTTCATCAGTAGTATTGGCTTTCCAGTTATAGATTTCCCGACTTTCAGCAAAGGTATCGCTTGCTGCTATAGTCAGACCCAAGGCACACATGCTCATTACCATATGTTTTTTCATAATTAAATATTCCTTTATTTCAATTGTTTTGTAGACGGCATAAAAATATGCCCACAAGCTAAAAAGCTGGTTTAAAAAGAGAAATTAAAGGATATTCGGTGGGGGAGAATCTGGCCCATGAACAAGGCCATTTAAAACTTGATTATCACTGGGGAAAGGCATGATCTCTTGTACAGCTGCCGTATCAAAAGACTTTCCACTTATAAATATATGAGAGTGACAGTGGCCATGACAACTATATTGACAGTCGTTGGTCTGCTCAGAAAGAGGAGAGGAGCTGCCTTCATCCACAACAGTTTTTTTAACACCACTTTCTATGGAAACAACGCTCAATTTAGTCTGATGATCAGCATGAAAAGACTCTGTCATTGCATGCGCTACACCAGCTACTTGAGCCAGTACTAATACAAACATCACAAAAGCGGTTATTCTTTTCATGTTTGGCATTAGAACAGATTATCTTGACAAATGTCAACAGGAATATATAAACTTAAATTTATATATTCCTAAGATTTCAGGAAATACGGGCGCTCCTAAACAAAATAAAGACAAGTTGTATTGCAAAAACAGCACATCGAAGAACTAAGAAGCATGTTTCACCTTTTGGGAGATATCAGCAGGTTACAGATTATTCTCGCCTGCATGGAACAGCCTCAGCAGGTAAGCAATCTGGTAGAGATATTGAAAATTTCACAACCTCTCGTAAGCCATCACTTGCGGCTTTTGAAAGATGCGCGATTGCTAAAAGCCGATAAGCAGGGCCGCAATGTTTTTTACACCTTGTCTGATGAACATATCCGCTGTGTTTTAGAGGATATGGTTGAACATGTACAACATGATTGAGAAAAAATAGAATGAGTAAATCTTGCAATAACAATTGTAGCTTTGTTTCCAAGGAGCACTTAACTCCGCGCTATAAAACTATTTTATGGATTGCTCTCATTATAAATGCGG
>JAPKEQ010000062.1 GCA_028821995.1 Alphaproteobacteria bacterium | reverse complement strand
ATAAGCACGTACAAATTCTGGCGTAAATTTTTGTGTACCAATTTTAAAATTATGCAACGAACGCTGCGTTTGAGCACCCCAATAGGCTTCAGACGGAACTTCAACCGTCCCCATTGTATCCTGTTCAGATCTATACTCTTGATTTTTATCGTTCATTACACACACCGATTCTTGTTCTTTTTAAACTTGAAGCACCATCATAAACGGTTTTTTATCACCTGTCACCAAGGAGGCTTCACACAATGTTAAAATAGATTTAAAGCGCAAGACGCCGCTTTGAGGGGGATGAATATTGAATCATGAGACGGCCGTAGAGTAGCTAAAGCCTACTTAAGGGCAACTCATTCTTAAAAAGTCGCCCTAATAAGGCTATTTTTAGCAACCGAGCTGACGTGCAATGATAATACGCTGCACTTCACTGCTGCCTTCACCAATCTGCAAAATACGCTGGTCGCGCCAGAAGCGCTCTACGTCATATTCCTGCATAAGGCCATAACCGCCATGGACTTGAATTGCCCAATCCGTCACACGACCTGCTACCTCCGTACAGTAAAGCTTAGCAATAGACGCCTCCTTAGTGAACGGCACACCTGCATCTTTCATGCGTGCAGCCTGGTATAGATAACTTCTCGCCACGTCAATTTCCATGGCCATATCTGCGAGCTTGAATGAGATACCTTGAAACTTACAAATAGACTTGCCAAACTGCTTACGCTCTTTTGAGTACGCTACAGCCTTTTCAAATGCGCCTTGCGCTGCGCCAAGGCCCATAGCAGCAATACCAAGGCGGCCCGCATCAAGAGCGGTTAGCATCTGAGAGCTCCCCTTACCTATTTCGCCAATAACTGCATCGGCTTTTACACGTACATTATCCAGATAAACTTCTGCAGTATCTGACGCACGCCACATAAGTTTGCCATGCATTGTTTTAACACTGAGGCCCGGTGCATCTTTTTCAACCAGAAAACAAGTCAGTTCTGGCTTACCGTCTTTTTCGCCCGTTTTAGCCTGAACCGTTAGCCCTCCAGCAAGAGGGTTACTTACATTTGTAATGAAAATTTTAGAACCGCTAATCACCCACTCATCGCCATCTTTTTTGGCCGTGGTTTGCGTGCCGCGACTATCGCTGCCTGCGTTTGCTTCCGTCAACCCAAAACCCCAAAGCATCTCACCGCTACACATTTTAGGAAGATATTTTTGCTTTTGCTCCTCTGTTCCAAACCCAAGAATTGGGCCTACACCAATAGAGTTATGCGCTGTTACCGTAGCAGCTTGAGAGCCATCAACGCGCGCCAGCTCTTCCATAGCAATGACATAAGAAAGTGCATCCATGCCTTGGCCGCCATACTCTGCCGGCACATACATGCCAAACAAGCCCATTTCGCCCATTTTTTGCGTAATGTCTACAGAGAACTTTTCCTCTCGGTCAAGCTCCATTGCATGAGGCGCAATTTCATCTTCCGCAAATTTACGAATGGCATCTCTTAGAATAATAAGGTCTTCAGACAATCCAAAGTTCATGTGACTCTCTTCCTATTTTATTGTGTTCTTAAGCGCGCTTTTCTATTAAGAAATTGCAACTTTTAATTTTTGGCCTTTTGGCTCTTCTTTATGGCCTTTAAAAGCTTTCATATTTTTTTCTAACTTTTTAAGCGCGCGCGCAACATTACGCTCCTTAACAGGGCCATATCCCTTAATATTTTCAGGGAAATTCAAAATATCAATCGCCATGTCATAATTTTCTGGCTTTACGTTTTTCATAACCTCTTCACACATATCAAAATATGTCTGAATGAGTTTACGCTCTGTTTTACGTTCCAGACTATATCCAAACACGTCCCAAACAGTCCCCCTCAGGCCTTTCATTTTTGAAAGCACTTTAAAGGCTGTAAAAATCCATGGACCAAATTGGTATTTTTTCGGCTCGCCAGTCACTTTATTTTTACGTGCAAAAAGCGGCGGCGACAAATGAAACTTCATTTTGCGCCAATCAGAAAATTCACGCTTAGCGCTCTCTAAAAAGTCACCGTCTGTGTAAAGGCGCGCCACTTCATACTCATCTTTATAGGCCATAAGCTTATAGCCGTTTTTAGCAACAGCTTTTGTCAGCACCTCTTGATTATTAAAGGCGCCAGCCTCAATGTGACGCACGTTTGCCACAAGCGCTTCGTACATGTTTGCGTAAGCTTTATTCTGATAGCTCACCAAATCTTCTGAGCGGCGCTGAATAAGCCCATCCAAACTTTCATCAACTACAGGTTTTTCATCTGTGATAAGATGTAGCACTTTACCGCTATCATGCGCCATAAGGCGTCCCCAACTCAGTGCTGCAAGGTTGGCTTTTACAGCAACCCCGTTAAGCGCTATTGTTTTTTCTAATGATTCAAGCGTCAGCGGCACCCACCCTTTTTGCAGGGCATATCCAAGCATAAACATGTTAGTAGCAATAGCGTCGCCCATAAGCTTCGTTGCAATGCGCGTTGCATCAACCGTGCTCAAATTTTCCTTTTCAAACGCATATTGAACAGCGTGCAATGTTTCCGCCTCATGGAAGTTTACAGCTGTATCCATTACAAAACCTGCGTGAGGCACAAGAGCCGTATTAAGAACCCCTTTAGTACGCGCGCTATCATAAAGCTTCATCACAGCCGGCGAAGCTGACACAACAAGGTCGCAGCCAAGCAAAAGGTCAGCTTCAGCCTCATCAATGCGCACAGTATCAATTTCTTCAGGTGAGCTTGCAATTTTTAAGTGAGAAGACACAGCGCCATTCTTTTGCGCAAGCCCCGTCTGATCAAGTACAGTCGCGCCTTTACCTTCAATATGCGCTGCCATAGACATAATCGCGCCAATAGTGACAACACCAGTGCCGCCAATGCCTGTAATAATTGTGCTATGCGCCCCATCAATTTTAGGTATTTTAGGTTGCGGAATATCAGCAAATAAATGCCCCGCCTCTGCGCCCGCCTTGGACTTTTTAATCACCGCGCCATCGAGTGTAATAAAACTTGGGCAGAACCCTTTTACACAACTGTAATCCTTGTTACAGCTTGATTGGTTAATTTGGCGCTTACGGCCATAATCTGTTTCTTTTGGCTCAACTGCAACACAGTTAGATTTTGCAGAACAGTCCCCGCAATCCTCACACACTCTGTCATTAATAAATACGCGCGTATCAGGGTCTGGTAGCTCTCCCTTTTTGCGGCGGCGGCGCTTTTCTGCGGCGCAAGTTTGATCATAAATAACAACCGTTGTTCCTTCAATTTCGCGCAGATTTTTTTGAACAGCCTCAAAATCATCTCTATGCTCAAACGTCGTACCAACTGGGAATAATGATTTTTTATACTCAGTCGGTTTTTCACTCACCACAACAACTCGAGTCACATTCTCAGCCGCTACTTGGCGTGCAATCATATCCACAGTGAGAGAACCCTCAACAGGCTGACCGCCCGTCATTGCCACAGCATCATTATAAAGAATTTTGTAAGTAATATTTACCTTAGCAGCCACCGCTGCACGAATAGCCAGAAGTCCAGAATGCTCGTAAGTCCCATCACCAAGGTTAGAGAAAATATGATTCTCGTCCGTAAATGGTGCCTCACCAATCCACGTTACACCTTCGCCGCCCATTTGGGTAAAGCTCTTAGTCTCTCGGTCCATCCATAACACCATAAAGTGACACCCAATACCAGCCACTGCACGGCTGCCCTCTGGCACTTTTGTAGATAAATTATGCGGACACCCTGCACAATAGTATGGCAATCGGGCAATTTTGGCGCTGTAAGTTTCGTACTGCTTATGCTTAGCCTCAAGGTAGCGCAGGTGATTTTTAATCTCCTTTCGCTCAGTCAACGCTGGAAGGTGATTTACAATAACCTTTGCAATTTGCGCCGGAGAAAGTTCCCCATAAGATTGAAGCTGCGTTTCGCCGCGCGCGTCTGTTTTACCAGTGACTTTGCAAGCTATGCCTGCCTCAAAAAGAATTTCCTTTGTTTGACGTTCAAGCAAAGAGCGCTTTTCTTCAACCACAAGAATTTCATCAAGACCTTCTGCAAACTCTTTAATACTGACCTCTTCAAGCGGCCAAACAAGGCCAACCTTATGAAGGCGAATACCAAGTTTAGCGCACTCTTTTTCATCAAGGCCAAGCGAGCGGAGCGCATGGAGCGTATCCCCATAAGATTTACCCGTTGTTAAGATACCAAACGTATCTTTTTTTCCTTTATAAACAGTTTTATCAAATTCATTTGCACGGGCAAAAGCCTTCACAGCCTTAAGCTTTTCGTAGAGCCGGCTTTCTTGCTTAAGACGGTCATCCCCAAGACGCGCATGAAGGTTTTCAGAAGGTGTATAATCTGGCACTTTAATATCAAAACGATCAGGGCTTATATCAACAGTTGCACTGCTCTCTACAATCTCAGTCACGCATTTAAAACCAACCCAAGCACCGCTAAAACGGCTCATAGCAATGGCTTTCACGCCCCAATCTAAATATTCCTGAATACTTGCTGGATGAAGCACAGGAATATGTGCAGCTTCCATGCTTTGCTCACTTTGATGCCCAAGAGTTGAAGATACACAACCATGATCATCACCCATAAGCGCAAGTACGCCGCCATTTTCATCTGTTCCTGCAGCATTTGCATGGCGTAGCACATCTACAGAACGGTCAACCCCTGGGCCTTTTCCATACCAAAGACCAAATACGCCGTCATAATTGTTTTTACCTTGAAACTTTGTTTGCTGGGACCCCCATACGGCGGTCGCGCCAAGATCTTCATTAATACCAGGAGTAAATGTAATGTGATGTTCTTTAAGATGCTTTTCAGCCTGCCAAAGTTGTTGATCATAGCGGGCAAGAGGGCTACCACGATAGCCAGAGATAAAACCGGCAGTGTTGAGACCATTAGACACATCCCACTTACGGATTTCAAGAGGAAGACGAACCAAAGCTTGAGTACCTGTTATAAACACCTGACCCTCATTTTGAGTGTATTTATCGTCAAGTGTCACTTCGCTTTTAAGAGCGGTTTTTGGCATACCCTATTCACCTTGGATTTATTAGATTAGTGGTGGGCGAAGAGGGACTTGAACCCCCGACCAAAGCATTATGAGTGCTCTGCTCTAACCAACTGAGCTATTCGCCCACTAGGGCAATTTATATCACCTCTACCGCCCCCATACAAGATGAATTTAAGCTGAAAGTTGCCAGTTGATTGGCGTTTTCCCATGAGATTCAAGATAAGCATTCGCTTTAGAAAAGTGCCTAGCCCCAAAAAATCCAGTTCTGGCAGAAAATGGTGAAGGGTGAGGACATTTTAAAACAAGGTGTTTAGATTCATCAATAATCGCCCCTTTCTTTTGCGCATAAGCCCCCCATAAAAGAAACACAAGCCCTTCCCGCTGATCAGAAAGCTCTTTAATCACACCATCAGTAAACTCTTCCCACCCTCGCCCCTTATGGCTTGCTGGCTTTGAATTTTCAACAGTGAGCACGCTATTCAAAAGCAGCACACCCTGCTCTGCCCATTCCTCAAGGCAACCATGAATCGGGGCCTTAAACCCAACATCATTAGACAGTTCTTTGTACATATTTTTAAGAGATGGTGGCGGGGTAACGCCCCTTTTTACAGAAAAACTCAGGCCATGTGCTTGCCCTTCACCATGATAAGGGTCCTGCCCCAAAATAACAATTTTCACATCATTAAATTTTGTTTTATTTAATGCATTGAACCAAAGAGAAGCTGGAGGAAACACTTGCTTTTGTTTCAGCTCTTGTGAAAGGAAGGTATAAAGCTCATTCATACTCTCGCTAGAGAGCAAGGTTGCAAGGTGCACTTTCCAGCAGGCTGGAAGCTTGATATTTCTCAGGAAGTTACTCTGTGTCATAGTGCCAGTATATCCTAGAGATTCACAATATAAAAGAAGAAGCTAACCTCTTGCAAAACGGATGATTTAGGTGTAATCTCCCTCCTTCGTTTGACAGTATAGAAAAGGAGAAACGACCAGTGGATCGCTTGCCAATGACAAACCATGGCTACGACAAGCTCTCAGCAGAGCTAGAAAACCTTATTAAGGTTGAACGTCCAGCCATCACAAAAGCAATTGAAGAAGCACGCGAGCACGGCGACCTTTCTGAGAACGCAGAGTATCAGTACGCAAAAGAGAAGCAGGGCTTTATTGAAGGGCGTATTGCAGAGCTTCAGGATAAAACAGCACGCGCTGACGTTATTGACCCAACAAAACTTACTGGCTCTCGCGCTGTATTTGGTGCAACCATTAAGCTTATAAACGATGATACTGATGAAGAAGTAACATACACACTTGTTGGCCAAGATGAGGCAAACATTGATAAAGGCCTTATCTCAACAAGCTCTCCAGTTGGACGTGCCATGATTGGCAAAGAAGAAGGCGATGAAGTTGTTGTGAAGACGCCAAATGGCACACACACCTACGAAGTTATAGAAGTCCTCTTCACACCTATTACGGACTAAGTTCACATTTTAAAAATGCGCCCTCTGGGCGCATTTTTTATTTTATCGAATCCAAGCATTCTTTTCAGGGTCATAAATTTTAGAAGGCTTGCCCCTAAGGGGACGAGACATTTCAAGCGCCACAGGACCATGAGGAATTTCCTCAGCATCCCGCACAGGCTCCGCTCCACTCTCATTCAAACTTGAAGAGACAAGCCCTTTCGTCCAAACTCTCAAATATTCTCTCATATAAATAGGCCTCGGCATACGAATAGCCACAGTATTGCGGCTTCCTGTAATTAAATCAGGTAGCTCATTTTTAGCAGGAAGAATAAGAGTATAAGGGCCAGGCCAATATTTTTTCATAGCATCCCGGTGCGCCTGAGAAAGTTCGCTCTTTTCAACAAAGCGATAAAGCTGCTTTGTACTTCCAACAAGCACAATCATCCCCTTATCTACAGGGCGATTTTTAATGCTCATAAGCTTCCTGAGCGCGCCCTCATTAAAGGGATCGCAGCAGTAGCCGTACACACTTTCAGCAGGTGCAACAACAACTTCGCCTTTTCTAAGCTCTTGTACCCAAAAAGATAAACGATCTTGGCGCCAAAAACTACCGTTTTTCTCTAAAGAAGCTTTGAAGAATTTTTGAACAAGACTCTTCCATAAGCCCCCCATAGACATCAGGCTTGTGATGACAAGTCTTATGGTCGTAAATACGCGCGCCATTTTGTACGCCTCCACTTTTTACATCATAAGCTCCAAAGCGAAGCTCAGCAATTTTCGCGTGAGAAATGGCCTGCGCGCACATCGCACAAGGCTCAAGTGTCACAGCCATCATTAGTCCATCTAGACGCGCAGATTTTTGATGTTGAGCTGCTTTTCTAAGCGCAACGATTTCTGCATGTGCGGTTGGATCATTGGAACTTATAACAAAATTATATCCTTCGCCAACTATTTCACCCGATTTTTTATAAATAACAGCGCCCACCGGTACTTCACCAACCTTAAGTGCCGTTTCAGCAAGCTCCAAAGCGCGCGCCATCATGCTTTCATGCATGGGATAGCGCTCTTTCACGCTTCACAGAAATCACCGGCTTTGAAAAGAAATAAGTTTCTTCTGTAAGATATGCTGGCTTTTTCACGCTAGGAGCCATAAGAATATGACCATCAAACGGTGCGACAACAGGAGATCCATCACCTTCAGCTAAAACCTGACCTGCTTTCATGGCAGCAAAATTTTTATAAATCTCTATTTGCTCATAGCTTGCATCTGGGAAAAAACAGCTTTCCGTAACTTTATAAACTTGGAGCTCTTCATCAGAAGATAGTTCATAAACATTTTCCGTAAGCCTGTAAGATTGAATAAGACTCAAAAAACATTCGGCTGCACATTTAAAGGCCGAAAGGTCTTCATGCTGACCGCACTCAATCATATACATATCAGTACTAGCTTTATGGCCATAAAGCTTTGTTAAAAAATTACTTTTTACGGCTCTTTCCATCCCTTCAAGATAATGAGAAATAGGCAGCGCAGATACATAAACAAGAGGCAGCGTATCATTGGCAATCACCATAGCTGGCGCATCTTGCGATGTTGTGTGAAAGTCCACAGCTACATCAAATTCTTTCCAGATTTTACGAAGCTCTTGAATACGTTTAAATTCATATTCCTCATAAACCTGCCCTTCAAGATTAAACTCTTCTGGCACACGGTTCATGTTTGTATCTAAAAAGCGGTATTTAAATTCAGCAGGGTCATTTTCTGGCAACCAGTATTTTTTAGAGGCTTCAATATTATTAAGCGTAAAGATAATTCGCCCTTTAAAAACCGTACCTTCTGATATGAGCTGCTGAAAGACACCTAGCGCCGCAAGGCCACAAGGCTCATTTCCATGCGTATGAACCGTAACACCAAAGGTTAGCCCTGCAGTTCCAGAGTCATACATATACACACCCTGAACCCCTTTATAAGATTGCTCAGAGAGCCATTTAAACGTGGCTTTCAAATCACTTTTTTCTGGTGCAAAATTCACTCAAAGTTCCCAAAATCATTTACTTCTAGGTTATTAATGTCAGACTTTCACTGTCCTATGTCAACCTTTGTATGCTATATATTTTATACAATTAAGCAAGAAAGTACGTGTATCACCATGAAATCTAAACCTATTATTGGCATCCCACTAGATTTTGAAGAACAAGGAAGCTTCTCAAAACGCCCCCACTACGCATTGAGACACCACTACTTTGACGCCATCAAAGCGTGTAACGCTCTCCCGGTCGGGCTTCCCTTAGATACAGATAGTATTGAAGATCACCTTAACCTTTGCGATGGATTTCTTCTGCCTGGAGGCACATATAAATTTTCTGGCGACTGGTACCAAAACACAACCCAAACACATACCAAACATGCACCAAACCCACGCATAAAATATGACCAAACTCTCACTTTAGAACTCCACAAAAGAAAAATACCAACTTTAGGTATATGTGCTGGTATGCAGGTTATGGCTGGCATTTTGGGTGGCAAGTTTTACAGAGACGTTTCCTTAGAGCTTCCAACCCAATTTGATCACCTCAATGCAAAAGATGCAGAAGAAGAAGCGCACAGTATCGAAATTTTTAAAGGAAGCCTTCTTCATACACTTCTCAACACTGATAAAATGAGTGTTAATACAGCACACAGAGAAGCCCTTGTAGAATGCCCTAAAGGTACAGAGCTTTGCGCCTCGTCTCCTGATGCTGTTATTGAAGCCATTGCATGGGAAAATCACCCCTTTGGCCTTGGCCTACAGTGGCACCCAGAATTCTTTTTAGAGGATACAAGTAATCCACACATACAAATTATTAAAGCGTTTATTAACGCGACTAAAGAGGCACAACATGCTTAAAATCACATCAGGTATATACAAAGGAAAACAGCTAGAAACAGCGGATGATTTAAGCGTTCGGCCAACAAAAAGCAGAACCAGAATGGCCATGCTTAACAGCGTGGAAAGCCGCCTTCGCTGGCAAAACATGAAAGTTGCTGACCTATGCTGCGGCAGCGGCGCATTTGGCATTGAAGCTCTTTCACGCGGCGCAGGCCATAGCACATTTATTGACATCAACACCACTCACATTAAAAATAATGTCAGAAAATTCGGCATAGAAACAGCCCAAGCTACCATTATTCAACAAAGTGCATCTACATATACCAGTGGTCCTTTTGATGTAATTTTTGCGGACCCACCTTACGGTGAAAACCTGCTTGATAAAATTTTAAATAACAGTGGTAGTTTAGGTGAAAAAGGTACTTTATGGGCACTGGAGGAATCCAATACATACGACCTTAAAATCCCTGAAAGCTTTACCCTTCACAAACACAAAAAATTTGGTAAGAGCGCTTTTTGGCTTCTGGAACAACTTTAGGA
>JAPKEQ010000136.1 GCA_028821995.1 Alphaproteobacteria bacterium | reverse complement strand
CTGTGAGGCAGCCTCAACCATTTGAATAATATCATCTTGATATTGTTCAATCTCCGACGACTTTTGGCTTGGTTTTCCAAAAACATCTACCGCGCCAAAAGCAAGTGCTTTAAGAGCTGTATGGCTGCCTTTACTTGTAAGCGTTGAAATCATAACTACAGGGGTTGGGCGCAGCGCCATAATGCGCTTTAGGCAATCAATGCCATTCATTTCTGGCATCTCAACATCAAGGGTAATCACATCTGGTTTGTGATCTCTAATTTTTTCTAAGGCGTCGCGGCCATCGTTGGCAGTAGCAACAACTTTAATGCGGCCAGAATTTTCAAGCATGCCTTTTATAAGAAGTCGTACACTTAACGAATCATCAACAACAAGCGCTTTAATTTTTTCTTTTATCATTTGAACCCTTATATGAGCTATATTAAAATAGCTCAATTTCCCCTTCTATTTTATCTGTCGCAAGCGTTTGCTCGTACTCTTTTTCACGCTTAAGAATTGTATCGTTTTTAAGCACAGTTAGCTTTTTAAGCATGACTTTTCCAGAGCTGGGCTGGAAGTAAACTTTTCGGGAGTAGGCTCCACCAACATCCTGAGCTGCAACTTTTATTCCCTCTGTCTTAAGGTATTCCAAAGCAAAATTTTCGTTACGTCTACCAACATTTAATTGAGTTTCCCCAAACATTTGGCCACCACCAAAAATTTTAGCTTCCATGAAAAGTTTAGAACCGCCCAATTTAAGAATTTCGTTAATAAGATATTCCATAGCAAAATTACCATAACGAGAGGAGGCGCTTGCACCGGCCCATTCTCCTGCCTCACTCTGAGGCAGCATAAAGTGGTTCATACCTCCAATGCCAAGGCGTGTGTCGCGTATGCATGCACTAATACAGGAGCCAAGGGTTGTTACAACCATTTCGTCCCCGTTTGTTGCATGGTATTCACCCGGTAAAATTTTAATAGCTTCTGTTTTAAGGTAGCTATCAAAATAGGTTTTACAATTGCTTTTGTGAAAGGTTGCTTCTGTCACTTAGCTTTTCCTTTTATAAAGAGTTTTACCTAGAAGCTCAAAATCACCGTTAATTCCCATAAGGCTTTCGCTATGTCCAATCATCATGAGTCCTTCTGGTTCCATAAGTTCTGCAAATTGCTTAAAGAGCGCAGTTTTGGTGTCTTTACCAAAATAGATGATTACGTTTCGGCAAAAAATGACATGCAAACGGTCATAAGGGAGCGGAAACGGCGCATGCAGAAGGTTGATATTTTTAAAATCAACTGAACGTTTAAGTTCCTGTTTGATACGGTAAGCTTTTTTAAAGCCGCTGCGTACAGAAATAGAGGGCTCTGGCTGTTCGTATTCTTCCATGTATGTTTTAAGCAGAGGAATTTTTTTAAAATCTTCCTCACTCATTTCATATTCGCCCTTTTTGCATTTTTCTACGGCTTGCGTATCAATGTCACTGGCTACAATTTTAATATCAGCATGTGGATTGTTCTTTTTGAATTCAGCCACAGTCATGGCAATGCTCCAAGGCTCTTCTCCTGTTGAAGAGGCGCTAGACCATATGCGCACGCGACCAAATTTTTCTAGAAGGGCAGGAAGGGCTTTTGTCAGTTCATCAAAGTGGTGGGCCTCCCTAAAGAAAGCCGTCACATTTGTTGTCATTGCATTTACAATATTAAGAAGCTCTTCATTATTACCAACCCGAAGCTGTTGATCAATCAGTGCGCGGTATTCTTTAAAAGAAGGAAGATCTAAAGCACGTAAGCGACGTGCGAGCCGTGTGTACATGAGTGCTTTTTTATGATCTGGAAGCTGAATACCTGTTAGCTTTGTTACGTGCCCTCTTAGAAAGTCAAAATCTTCTTGAGAGAGTTCAAATTCAGTTTCATTGTCTTTCATTGAAGATATGCTCACATTTTTACCCTTCTGATTCAGTCATTTCATCAAGTTGCACAAGCTCACAAGCTTGAAGCATCTCATCAATATTCAGTAGAATAACCATCGTTTGCTCATCAATGGGTGCAAGCCCTTGCAAAAAGCTGGCATC
>JAPKEQ010000135.1 GCA_028821995.1 Alphaproteobacteria bacterium | reverse complement strand
TGGTGATAGAACAGATGTTGTTAGTATTGCAAACCAATCTGACCGCGAGCGTAAGTATGAAATGATTGCCGTTGACCAAGTGATGAACGAAAACGGTACAACGCAGCGCAAAGACACCTTCCCTTATTCAGCTAAACGTATGCTTCGGTTTGTGCCGCAGCGCGTCACTCTTAAACCTGGCGAACGCCAAATTGTACGTATTATGGCACGCCGCCCTGCTGATCTTGATGATGGAGACTATCACTCTCACCTTTTATTTAGAGAAGTGCCTAACAAAAATGAAACGGCAGAACTTGCAACAGGAAGTGCTCCTTCCGTTAAGGTAGAGGGTAAAAAGACACTTTCTTTTAATATTGGAACCTATTTTGGTGTGGCTATTCCTGTTGTTGTTCAAAGTGGAGAGGTTCAGTCTTCTCTTGAAATGGGACAAATTGAAGTTGCCCCACGCAGTGATGGAAAAGTTCTGTTTGCAATGGTTCCTTTTGAGCGTACTGGAAATTCAGAAGCTTCAGGTTTCCTTAAGATTCATATTCAAGATGCTGAAGGCGAAGCCATTAGCTCTCAAGTTGTTTGGGTGCGTGCTTACCGTGAAGTCAGTAAAATTACGCGTAAAATTAGCGTCAACCTTCCAGAAACACTTCCTCCAGGCAGTAAAGTGAAGTTTGACCTTTACGCAAATGACCAAGATGATTCACCTATCATTTCTTCTCAGGTGGTAGATCTTTAAGGTTTTAGTAATAGTCTATAAAAGAAAGCGCCCACTTGGGCGCTTTCTTGGATGTATTATGCTTTGGGTTACATGCGTGTCAGTCTTGGAGCAATTTCAGCAAAAGTTTTAACTTCTGCAACTTGCCCTGCAACGCGCATTCCCATCTCATGGCGCTCATCCGTGCGATCATAGCAGCCATCATCAATAACACAGACGTTAAAGTCCATGTCATGGGCTTCGTAAGCGCTCATAGATACAGTGCCAAGAGATAGGCCACCCACGATGTAAAGGTCTTTAATGTCCTTTGTGCGTAGAATGATTTCTAGGCGGGTGCGGTCAAATGGGCCTACGCGGTGTTTACGGATAACAGGCTCGCCTTTATGAGGTGCGATTTCTTCAGGAATTTCAGTGCCCCACCCCTCAAGAAGAAGTGCGCTTTTATCTTTAATGCCTTTAAAGATTTTAGAGTTTGTATCTGGCAGCTCTGGGTAACCTTCGCTAAAACCTGTACGTACATGAATCACAAGCCCGCCCTGCTCTCTAAAATGTTCTTGAATGCGCGCAATGCGCTGCAAAGAGTCGTGTTTTTTCACGAATTCAGATGTTTCTTCGCTCAGTACCCCTTTTGGATCAAGGTATTCATTCATTAAATCGACACATAAAAGTGCTATCATTTTTTTTATTCCCCTATTGTAAAAAAATTAAGAAACCTGTTGAAAACCCTTGACGTATGTTTCAAACAGGCGTATTTCAACCATCACTATTACACAGTAAATACGACTTTGAAAAGAGAAATCCGAACATGATTATAGAGCAAGCGGCCGCAGCAGGCCATCTTTCAGACGTTTCAGCTACTCAAATGTGGACAGCTGTTGCAATCTTTATCGCAACGTATGGCGTTGTACTCACCGAGCGCATTAACCGTGCAATTGTTGCCGTGCTTGGTGCGGGTCTTATGGTGCTTCTTGGCGTTATGACGCAAGAACAAGCTGTACACTCAGTAGATGCCAACACAATTGGTCTTCTTCTTGGTATGATGATCCTTGTGGCCGTGATGAAGGAGTCTGGTGTTTTTCAGTACGTGGCAATCAAATCTGCCAAGGTTGTTAAGGCAGAGCCTATAAAAATGCTGGTGGTGTTTGCAGTTGTAACAGCGGTATTTAGTGCCCTGCTTGATAATGTAACAACGGTACTTCTTACAACGCCTGTTATTCTGCTTATCACGCGTGAGTTAAACGTAAAGCCTTACCCTTACCTCTTTACAAGTATTCTTGCTTCTAATATTGGTGGTGCGGCAACACTTATTGGTGATCCGCCAAACATTATGATTGGTTCAGCTGCACACCTCGGTTTCTCAGACTTTA
>JAPKEQ010000061.1 GCA_028821995.1 Alphaproteobacteria bacterium | reverse complement strand
TATTTGTTTTTTATTCTTTAATAAGGTATCTCTTCTTATGACAGAAAGTCGCTATATGGCTGTTGCTATGCATCAGGTTACCACTGCTTACGAGCGCACACTTGTGGCGCTGAATGACGTCCTTGCGCATCTTGATGAAGATCGTTTTGATGAAGCTTTTGAGGTGATCAAAAAAAACACTGAAAATGCAATGACTTTGATGACGGGGCTTGATAGTTGCCACCCTGAAAAAGTACGTGAAATGGCAGGCAGTAAAATTTCAGGCGATGAGCTTGAAGCATTCAATAAATCACTGCAAGTTTTTGTGGTGCTAGAAAAAGGCCTGCGTGAAAAAGACTCTGAACCACATGTATATGAAGTTGTTTGCTGGGTGAGGGGTAGTCTTGCTCTTCTTTTGGCGCTGGCAGGGCGCTTATAACCAAAGTTTTTATGAGGAAGATTATGGCTATGATGACTGCTGAACAGTTAATTGAATCTCTAAAGCAAATTAAAAAGTGCTTTGATATTGCTTCTAAATGCTTACCTGAAATGGATCTCAAAAATTACAATAAAGCCTCTGCTGAAATTGATATGAGAATATCAAATATTCTGATGGCGCTTAAAACAGATACTTCTGGTGATTTGAAAAAAGATGCAGCCTCTTTGCTTAAGGGGACTGAAATTGATGCGTTTCTTCAGCATGAGCTGACAGTGAATATTCCCCCATGGGAAATTGTTAAAGAGAGAACACCTGGCATTGATGATCTTCCTGAAAGTGTTCAAAAGGCCATGGAAAAGTTCATTGTTTTGCGTAGAAGCTTTAATGAAATTGCGCAAAAGCTTCAATAAATCGAATGCAGAAACCACCTTTTTATAGAGGTGGTTTTTGTTTTGCATTTGACAGTACTTAAGGATATGCATAGCTTTGTGACAATTCTTATCTTTTCTCTTACTTTTTTTCTGGAAGGAATATTCCTATGATGACTGCCCATCAATTGGTTGAGGCTCTCTCGCAAACAGAAGACAGCTTTGAGGTTGTTACGGTGTCTCTTATGTCTATGGATACAGATGGTATGGACAAGGCTATCATTGAGGCTGATATGAGAATGGAAAATATTCTCATGGCCCTGAAAATGGACACTTCTGGTGATTTGAAAAAAGAAGTGGTTTCTTTGCTGGCTGGTTCCATAATGGAAACTGTACTGAGGTTGGAATCTATAGATACTGTGCCCCTTTGGGAGGATCTGGAGGCTGCCATTAAGGCTGTTGACGAAAACGTGCCATCAGAGGTACTTGATCTTTTGAAGAAATTTCTTGCTTCGCGCGCTCTCATTCATGAGATTGCTGTAGCTCTTTACTAAATCAAATTAAAAAGCTCCCCTTGTTTAGGGGAGTTTTTGCTTTGCGTTTGACAGAGCAAAAGGATTAGCATAGCTTCCTGTTGATTTTTATATCTTCTTTTTCTTTTTTCTATGAGGTACAGACAATGTCTGAGATTGCAAAAAATCTTGTAAACAAGATGAATGAAGCTGGCAACGCTGCCAGTGGAATGGTGTATGCGCTGGCAATGGCTGAGCTTGAGAAAGCTCAAGAGTTTATTGAAAAGATGGAAAGCTGCGCCACGGATGTTTTGTCTGCTTTGCAGGCTGATACAGACGGCAGCTTGGCTGAAGCCATTCGCACTGAGATTTCTGGTACTGAAATGGAGCGCTCTATCAAAGAATCAGCAGCAGAGCTACGTACTGGTGGTACGGCTGATATACTGGCTGAGCTTGAGGGCATTCCGGATATGCCTGCAGAAGTGAGGGCTATGATGCCCAGACTTGCAAGCGCTACTGAGGTGATGGCTAAGGTTTCAGCCATCCTTTACTAAATCGATCTAAAAACTCCCCTTATATAAGGGGAGTTTTTGCTTGGGATAGTTGTTTAAAAATCCGTTGCCAATCGTTTAAAAATACGTTACAAATCCTGCATACATTAAAAGTTTTCACAAGGAGTTATATATTATGGAACGTACGTTTTCTATTATTAAGCCAGATGCAGTTTCTAAAAACGTAGTTGGTGCTATTGTTGATCGTTTTGAAAAAAACGGCCTACGTCCAGTAGCAATGAAAAAAGCACAGCTTTCTAAAGAGCAGGCTGAACTATTTTACGCAGAGCACAAAGAGCGCCCATTCTTCGGCGAACTTGTTGGGTTCATGACAAGTGGTCCAGTTGTTCTTCAAGTACTTGAAGGCGACAGCGCAATCACTAAAAACCGCGAACTTATGGGTGCAACGAACCCTAACAACGCTGACGAAGGCACAATCCGCTACGACTTCGCACGCGGTAACGATGATCTTTCAGCTAACGCTGTTCACGGTTCTGACTCTCCTGAGGCGGCTGCACGTGAAATCTCTTTCTTCTTTAAAGATGAAGAGCTTGTTGGCTAAAAAATCTTAGCCAACGCAAACGGGCACCATGCGGTGCCCGTTTTTATATGGGGCTGTGTTTATTTCAAATAAAAAGGCTCCCATTTGGGAGCCTTTTTTCGAAATATGTTTCTATTGAAAAACTTTGATTAGTCTTTCTTTTTGCGCATCACAACGACGACAATAACCGCAACAACAGCGGCGATCACGAGAAGTTCCATGATGTGGTTCCTTATGCTAAAGACCCTTACAAAACTGCTTATAGAGAGCAGAACAAAAGGTACGGAAAGTTTTTGAGACCCCCAACCTAGCTGATCTGCTTTCTCTTAGCAAGCGAATTTCACAAGTGAGACATCTCCTTTTTTGTTGCCCGTCACAGCCCCCTGAGGTAAGGTTTCACCCATGAAAAATAAATATAAATTTCTAAGACTTTTATTTCTTTGCCTAAGCCTACTAAGCCTAAGTTTTAGTAGTTTTGCTGTGGAAAATGTTTACCGCCTTCATAACTATTCTGGCACAGTAGGCTCTGCCTCAGAGCGCGCGTCGCTGCTTGACCGGCTTGGCCGTGAGGCCATTGAAGATGTGCTTAAACGTCTACTGCCTTTAGGAGAGGAGCAAATGGTAAGTCTTATCGCCAGTGAAATTCCATCTGCTACCGTTGTACGCTCTGTTGAAGTGGTTGATGAGGTGAGGAGCGATGAGGGGTATACCCTTACAGTAAACATTACATTAGAACGAGATCCCATTCGTAAAGCTATTTTACGCCGTAGCACAGCTTACACAGATATGCGTCCGCTTAGCGTAGCTGTTATTCCGCTTTGGGCTGATGGCCGTACGCTTTATCCAGCATCTAGCGCCACTGACTGGCGAACATTGTTGGAGGAATATAAAGGTGCAGCAACACTCTTTACTTATGAGCTTGTTTCACCAGATATTCTTGAAATGTCGGGTATTAAGGATGAGCTGTTTAAGTTTGGCGCAGCAGACGCGTTGGATGAAATTGCGACACTTGCAGGCACAGACCAGGCGGCTGTCTTTATGGCAGAAAAAGGCCTGAGTGATGACATTGTAACTTTATCTGTTTTTTCTAATGCGCCAGATATTGCTCGAGAACAAACCGTTTTTGCTTCTGCTGAAGGTTTATCTAAAATGGCTGAAACGGCTTTTCTTGGCTATGAGGCTGCTTACCGTAATGCAAGACAGATGAACCCAGAAGATGAAAGCAACTTTTTGCTGCGCTATAAAGCAGAATCTGTGAGGGATATTCAAAAAGTTGAAGAACTTTTAAAGGACGCATCTTTCATTCAGCAGGTTGGCATTCGCCTTATGAGCCGTACCGAAACTGTATTTGTGATTAACATGCAAACAGATCATATCGCACTTGGAAAGTATTTAGCTAAACATGAGCTATACCTTGAGGGGACAAATATTAGAAACGTATGGCGTTTGACTGATCAAGAAAGCCAAGCCTTCTAATGAGTCAAATGGTCCTTCATTTTCCAATTTGTGAAGATTATTCTTCTGAAAGTTTTTTGCCACTCTCTCATGTTCAGAGCGCTTTAGAGGCGCTTAAGTCTTTACGCACAGGCCTTGTAATTTATGGGGAAAAAGGTGTTGGTAAAACGCATCTCCTTAAAACATGGGCAGAAGAAACAGGGGCAACATACCTAAGGGCATCAGAGCTTCAAGCGACAGTAGATCTAGATTTTCCAAAGCTTGCTCTAGACCTTGATGGCCTCTCCCAGCAGGAATCTTGCTTTGCACTTATTAACCACTGCCTCACAGAGGGCAAAATATGCGTGGTTTCAAGTGATTTGGCTATTGCCAAGAGAGAAGATCTCATTCCAGAGCTTAAATCTCGCCTTTTGCTGCTTGATCAAGCCGCTATAGAAAAACCCGCAGAATCTGATCTTGAAGTTCTTATTGTAAAATGGGCAGCAGACCGTCAAATGAATTTAAGCCCAGATGTAATGCAATACCTGCTTCTTCGCTGTGAAAGGGATGTCGGTATTTTACGCGGTATATTAAATCATCTTGATGAAACGGCTCTTGCTGAAAAACGTGCTATTACAAAACCTTTGGTGCGTAAAGTACTTGAAGGAGGCGCTGAATGAAGTCCTTAGACCTTCGCTTTAGAGACCATAGCATTACACCCTTTACAGGTAAACGTATTGCAGTACTTGATATTGGCTCGAGTATGGTACGTATGATTATTGTTGAAACAGAAGCGATGTATCCGCACCTTCTTGTGCACCATAAAGTGTGGACGGCTCTTGCTAAAGGTAAAGGTAAGGGCGCTTTTGTGCTTTCTGATAAGGCCAAAAAACGCACAAAGGATGCTCTGAACTGGTTTGCTTGGACAGCCAAACAAGTCGGTGCAGAAGGCATTATAGCTGTGGCCAGTAGCGCCATGCGCGAAGCTGAAAACGGCGCTGAATTTGCAGCAGAGATTGAAAAAGAGTTTGGTTTTAAAGTGCATATTATTAGCGGTGAAGAAGAAGCTGCACTTTCAGGTGAAGGCGCCCTTGCAGGCATGCCAGATGCCAGCGGCCTCGTACTTGACCTCGGCGGTGGAAGCCTTGAGCTATCAGAATGTGCGGGGCGTAAACGTCTTGCCACATTCCCGCTTGGTATTTTGTCGCTCAAAGAGCTAAGCCAGCATACGCCGGCTAAGGCGCAGAAGATTGTAGAAAAGGCTGTGAGCAGTCATAACTGGCTTTCTAGTGCAGAAGGAAATGACCTTATTGTACTTGGCTCTGGTATGCGCACACTTGCACGTATGCATATGGCTCTTATTGGCTATCCACTTAATATATTACATGACTACCGCATTAAAAAAGATGATGCCATTAGAGTATTTAGCGAACTTGTTGATGGTAAACTTATACTGGATGGCCTTTCTGGTATGACACCAGAATGGAAGGAAGTTTTGCCTTACCGTGCGGCGGCGCTTATTGCGCTTCTTAATACAACAGATTTGCAGAATGTACGCTTTGGTACTTTTGGCCTGAGAGAGGGCGTGCTCTTTACTCAGTGCGGCTACGAAACAGAAGATAGCGACCTATTGCTCACCTATGCAACAGAATGGGCAAACCGAAGCGGCTTTGGCGCAGAGGTTGGGCTTAATCGCGCGCGCTGGATTTTAAAACATTTTCCAGATCTGCCAGAACGTCTTGTTATGGCGGCGTCTCTTATGGTGGAGTGCGGCTGGCGTGAACAGGCCACAGGGCGCGGACATACAGTATTTGACCGTATCCTTGAGGGGCCATATGTAGGATGCAGCCATAAAGATCGTATGTTTATTGGGCTTTGCACATTTTTCCGCCATGAAGATGATCTTTTGCCAAGCATGATGCCACTTGTACATACGGTTCATAGTGAGCAGGTTGTTCATCAAGCAAAGCTTGTAGGCACGCTTTTACGCCTTTGCGGCTACCTTAATCCAGCAGGGGGCGGAGACCTTGACCATGTGAGCTTGGAGCCTGATGCTGACACGGTTCGTATTGTGGGCAGTAGTATGCCTGAAACAGATGAAAAAGGACCTGTTCATACAGCTCTTAATCGTATGGCCAAACTTTGGCAGTACGGAGAATTTTCTTAAGTAAAAAAAGGAACTATAAATGTTTAGATATTTAAAAATCGCTGCTTTGTGCTTGTTTATGACAAGCCCTTCATTTGCAGCTGTTTCTATGGGAGATATACGCACTTCCTTTAAAGATGTGGTCAAAAAAGCATCTCCTGCTGTTGTGAATATTTATACGCAAACAGTTGTGCGTGAACGGGTAAAGATGTTTAACGATCCTTTTTTCGATATGTTTTTTGGGCAAACGGGCCCTGTGCGTCAGCGTGTTGAACGCTCGCTGGGCTCTGGCGTTATTGTTACGCCAGATGGCCATATGATTACAAATCTGCATGTCATTCAAGGCGCGCGTAAAGTTAAAGTTATGTTTGGTGATAAGCGCGAACGTGACGCTGAATTTATTGCAGGTGATAAACGTACAGACCTTGCACTGCTTCGTATTAAAGGAAAAGACGGCGAAAGATTTGACGCCGTACGTTTTGCAGATAGCGATAGCGCTGAAGTAGGAGACGTGGTACTTGCCATAGGTAACCCTTATGGGGTTGGCCAAAGTGTTAGCATGGGTATTATTTCTGCTCTTGGTCGTAGCGGGCTTGGTACGGCCGTGGCTGAAAACTTTATTCAAACGGACGCTGCCATTAACCCGGGTAATAGCGGGGGCGCACTTATAGATTCAAACGGCGAACTTATTGGCATTAACACGGCTATTTTCAGTAAAACAGGAGGGAGCCAAGGGATTGGCTTTGCGATTCCTGCCAATATGGCAGATACGGTGATTCAAAGCGTATTGAGCACAGGCCGTGTCACGCGTCCTTGGCTTGGTATTGGTAGCCAAGATTTAAACGGACAGTTGGCATCAAAACTTGGTATGGACCGTGTGAGTGGCGTACTCATTAATGATGTATTTGAAGGCGGCCCTGCAGATAAGGCTGGCTTTGAAATTGGTGATATTCTTATGAAAATTAACCGCGATGATGTTATGAATAAAGGCACGCTGGAGGCACTGCTTGCAGGCCAGCGTATTGGGACGCGTGTGAATATGACGCTCTTTAGAAGCGGCCGTACCCTTGACGTGGACATGAAGCTGCAAGGCCTGCCGGATCGTGACCCTGCAAAGCGCATAACGCTTGGCGGTTCTGGACCACTTTCTGGTTATGTTGTTGAAGAGCTTTCTCCTGTACTGAATAACGAGCTTGGGTTGCCTTTTGTACAAAAGGGTGTAGCTGTTGTAGAGGTTCCGCAAGGGCGCGGAAGTTTTGCGATGCTTCAGCTTAAAAAGGGCGATGTAATTCAGCAAGTGAACAGCAAATCTATTCAAACAATTGCAGATTTAGAAGATGTTAGCCGTCGCCGTCCGCGTGCATGGCAAATTGTTTATGAACGTGCCGGCCGTACGGTACGCGCATTGGTCAGGTAGGTATCACTTGAGCCTATTTGCAGAATCTATGCCTGACACAAGGCCCCTTGCTGAAAAGCTGAGGCCAACCTCAATTGAGGAAATTGTTGGGCAAGGTCATATTACTGGAAAAGATAGCCTGCTGGCGCGTACTGCAAAAACAGGCCGCCCTGTATCTGTGCTGCTTTGGGGGCCTCCAGGCTGCGGAAAAACGACCCTTGCACGCATTTATGCCAGCGCATTTGATGCTGATTTTAAGCCTTTAAGTGCAGTGCTGAGCGGCGTGGCGGATGTGCGCAAAGTTGTGGAAACGGCTAAAAATAATGCACAGGTAGGCCGCCGCACCGTTGTGTTTATTGATGAGATTCATCGCTTTAATAAAGCGCAGCAAGATGCCTTTTTACCTTACGTTGAAGATGGGACTTTCTTCTGCATCGGGGCAACCACAGAAAATCCAAGCTTTGAAGTAAATCCAGCCCTGCTTTCACGTATGCAGGTGCTCACCTTAAGCTCGCTCACACCAGAAGATATGGAAGAACTTATCCAGCGAGCTGAAAGCACAGAGGGAAAAATCCCCCTGACAAAAGAGGCAAGAGAAACCCTTTGTCGTATGGCACTTGGGGATGGACGCATGCTACTGAATATGGCAGAGGCCATTTACGCCAGTGCGCCAGAAGAGCCGCTCGATGAAACGGCGCTTTCAGGCCTAATTCAAAAACGCGCAGCCAGTCACGATAAGGGCGGTGATGCCCATTACAACCTAATTAGCGCTTTGCATAAATCAATTCGCGGCTCCGATCCAGAGGCCGCACTGTACTGGCTTTGTCGTATGCTAGAAGGCGGAGATGATCCGTTATACCTTGCGCGTAGGCTTATTCGTATTGCTAATGAAGATATTGGCCTTGCTGACCCTGCTGCCATAACGCAAGCTATAGCCGCAAGAGATGCGTATCAAATGCTTGGTACGCCAGAAGGAGAGCTTGCTCTTGCCCAATGCGCTGTATATTTGGCGCTGGCCCCTAAGAGCATCGGTATTTATAAAGCTTATAATCAGGCGCGTGTACATGCGGCAGAAACAAGCCACATGCCGCCCCCTAAAATTATTCTCAATGCTCCAACAAAGCTCATGAAAGAGCAGGGGTATGGCGATGGTTATATGTATGACCCAGATACACCTGATGGCTTTAGTGGGCAAAACTACTTTCCTGATGGCGTTGCGCGCCCAAATCAGTACAAGCCACAAGAGCGCGGATTTGAGCGTGACATGGGCAAGAGAATGGCGTATTTTGACGCTTTAAGAAAGAAGTTGAGCCATGCCTGAACAAATTGACAACCCAATGACAGACGAACCAAAGAAAAAGCTGGAGCCTGTTGAGGTTCCTAAGGCTGATGATGGCCAGCGCCTGGATCGTTTTCTTACCAATATTTGTAAGTCTGTAAGCTTTACAGATATCCGTCGTTTGTGCCGTAAGGGGCAAATTCGCCTGAATGGTTCTCGTGTAAAAGGCTCCGAAACACTCCATACAGCAGATAAACTTCGTCTTCCCCCATTTATGGTAGATGAGGCACGCCTTGGTTTAAAGGTCGCGCCAACAGGAGGAACTAAAGGTAAAAAATTTGCAGACCTTATTCTGTTTGAAGATGATTGCTTTGTTATTATTAACAAGCCAGCAGGCATTGCAAGCCAAGGGGGCTCTAAGCAAAAGGATAGCCTGGATGAATGGGCAAAAGCTTATGATTCATCGCTTAAGCTTGTGCACCGCCTTGATAAAGATACAACGGGCTGCCTTACTTTTGCAAAAGGCCGGGCTATGGCAAAAGAGCTTGGCGATGTATTTAAAAGCCGCGATATGCAAAAAATTTACTGGGCCATTGGCGCAGGGGAAATGAACCACGAACAAGATTTATGTGACCGCCGCCTTAAAAAGGATGGTCCTGCAGGAGAGCAGCGCGTTGTTGTGGCAAAAGACGGTCAGGATGCACTGACCAAATACTGGCGCCTTGGTGTAGGCGAGGGGCTTACATGGCTTGCGCTTCATCCTGTTACGGGTCGTATGCACCAGATTCGTGTGCATATGCAGTTTATGGGGCATCCTGTTGTGGGTGATCTTAAATACGGCGGCAGCGAATCTGCTATTGCAGATATTACTGGCTACGGCGCTCTATTTTTACATGCGCGTCAAATTTCTTTCCCGCACCCTGTTAAAAAGGATATGCCTGTCCTTGTAGATGCGCCGGCGCCAGAGCACTTTAAAGTTCTCTTTAAAATTATGGATTGGTCTGAATAGTCAATGACTTGCCCATACCAGTTGGTTGCTTGGGATATTAGCGGCACGCTCCAAGATCAAAGAACGGGTCTGCTGTTTGATGGTATAAGAGAAATCTTGGAAGCCTTGAAAGCGCAAAACGTGAAGCTTGCCATTTGCACAGACCTTGGCAACCGCCGCGCCCATGCCTTTGTAGAAGAAAACCGTATTGAACACTTAATAGATAGCATTCAGCATACGGGCATGAACCCATTTAAGCCCTCAAAAGAGATGCTTGAAATGGCGATGATAGACTGCGCTGTGACGATGACAAGCCAGGTGTGTATGGTTGGTGATAGCGGCTGCGATATTGCACTGGCACATGCCATGAAATCTGTTAGTATTTATGCAAGCTATGGCAGTTTTGATGAATCTGTTTTGTATGAAGAGCCGCACCATGTGGCTGACTCAGTTGAAAGTTTAAGAAAAATACTCAATATATAATAATGTAGGTGTAACATGAAGTTTTTAAAGTATCTGTTTGTTTCTATTTTTGTTTTGATTGCTGTTGTAGTCATTGCTGCTGTTGTGGTTCTGCCGCAAATTGATTTT
>JAPKEQ010000134.1 GCA_028821995.1 Alphaproteobacteria bacterium | reverse complement strand
TACAAACATATGTTAAAAATTTTAACGATTCTTGCAGCACTTTTATTTAACCTGCAAAGCTTTGCATCAAGCAGCCCTACGTTTATTTTAGAAATCATGTGGGATGATGCCGTTAAAGGTGACGTTAAAATTAACGATGAAAGCATTTGGCAGTTTCCTCTCAATAAGAAAGAAGAAACAGCCCTTAAAAACCTTCCAGAAATGATTAAAAAGAAGTTAAGTATTCATTCTTTTAATGCGGAACAAAACCTTATACGCCTTTATGCGAACGATCTTTTTGGAGATAAGGTAAACACAATGACTTACCGCTATAAAAAGCACACAAAAGAATATATTCGTTACCGCCCTTCACGCCTTGGATATTATTTATACAATGCAGTAGATCCTGCTGATAAAGACACTTGGATTCTTATGGATTACAAACAGCAGCCCATCGATAACTCTGGAGAGATGATTGTAAGCCTCAACCCGTTTAATGAACTCGTTCCTTTCTATGTTGAAGGTTTCACACCTATAAACGAGGAAGTACCAGCAGCAGGGGATAATGTGCGCGCAATCTACAGAGAACTAACCGTTGAACTTATGAATGGCAACTTTACTGGCCTTGAAACTCTTAACCCTGCAAACGAGCTCCGCTTTAGTCTTTTCAAAAATAAAACACTTTTGAATAACAACCAGTTTGCTTGCAAGCGAGGCGAACGTACAGAAGCACGCATTCGTTTTATTGATGGAGCAGCCTTTGTTACAGGAAATCTTGCCTCATGCGCAGTGCTCACAAAGGAAGGACACAAGGACAGCATCCAATTTGATTATTTCCAATACCAGTACAACGGTAAAGACTGGGTACTTGCTGATTTCTTAATTAGAGACCCACGTCAAGCAAGTGTATTCCCAGAGGACTCCGCGTCTTCCAAAGGGGTTTCACTTGATAGCTTCTCTGTAGATTCAGAAGAGCCTTCTTCTTCCAACTGATACTGGAGATAGACTTCTCTTAAGTCGTTAAGAACTAAATCAAGGCCATCACCGCTTGCAGATGAGAAGACATGCGGCGTTACACCTGTCTGTTCTGCAAAGTCCTCTACAAGCTCTTTAATAAACTCGTCATCACCAACAGCGTCAGATTTACTAAAAGCAAGAACCTCAGGGAGCGTTGAGACTGAGTCATCAAAGTAGCCATCATAATCTTCAAGCTCTTTACGAATAACTCTATACTTCTCAACAGGGTCACCTTCCGTCAGGTCAATAAGGTGTAATATTGCACGGCAACGTGCCACATGCTTAAGAAACTGATGACCAAGACCGCGCCCTTCAGCAGCACCCTCAATAAGGCCAGGCAGGTCTGCCATAACCATATCTGTGCCGTAATGGCGTACCATACCTAGCGCAGGATGCAGCGTTGTAAACGGATAATCAGCCACCTTGGGCTTGGCATTAGAAACGCGTGAAATAAATGTAGATTTACCAGCGTTAGGAAATCCTACAAGACCAACATCCGCAAGAAGCTTAAGGCGGAGCTGCAATGTAATTTCTGTTGCTGGCTGCCCTTTACCAAATTGGCGTGGCGCGCGGTTTGTAGATGATACAAACGAAAGGTTACCACGGCCACCGTTTCCGCCTTTACAGATAACAACTTCCTGCCCCTCTTCTGTAAGGTCAGCAATAAGCTCTTCTGTTTCCCAGTTCCAAATTTCTGTGCCGACAGGAAGTTTCATAATAATATCATCACCATTACGACCTGACATATTACTTCCCATACCGTGCTGGCCTTTTCCTGCTTTAAAGTGCTGGTTAAAGCGATAATCAATCAGTGTGTTGAGGTTATTGGTTGCTACAGCAACAACGCTACCGCCTCGCCCGCCATTTCCGCCATCAGGCCCGCCGAAAGGAATGTTACGTTCACGACGAAACGAGAGACAACCATCTCCGCCTTTACCTGAAAATACATAGATCTTCGCTTCATCTAAAAATTGCATAACTTATAGTCCTAACTGCTTCTGTAATTTCATAAATTCACGCCAGCTTTTGACGTGAACAACGTGAAGATGGGGATTCTCTGCCAAAATGTCAAGGTAACGCTGCTTTCTTTTTTTCCAGCCATTCAGGGAATGCA
>JAPKEQ010000060.1 GCA_028821995.1 Alphaproteobacteria bacterium | reverse complement strand
CATGAAGGCAAGCATGGCTTCAGAGGCTGGCATCGTTAACAAAGAAGCTTCAATGCACGCTTCTAACGTAATGCTAAAAGACCCAGAAACTGGCAAACCAACACGTGTTGGCCAGAAAGTTGAAAACGGTAAAAAAGTTAGATTCGCTAAGAAATCTGGCAAAGTACTAGGTTAAGGGGAAAGACAATGGACGCACCTCGCTTTAGAAAGCAGTACGACGAAGACATCACCAAAGCGTTGATGAAAAAATTCGAGTACAAAAATGTAATGCAGCTACCTAAGCTGGAAAAAATCGTGATCAACATGGGTGTTGGTAAAGCGGCTGAAGATAAGAAACTTGTCGACGCAGCTGTAAAAGACATGACTAAAATTGCTGGTCAAGCCCCTGTCGTAACACGCGCTCGTAAATCAATCGCTGGATTTAAAATCCGTGATGGTATGCCTGTTGGTTGTAAAGTGACTCTTCGTGGTCGCCGTATGTATGAATTCCTAGATCGCCTGATCACAATTGCACTTCCACGTGTACGTGACTTTGAAGGTGTATCTCACAAGGCTTTTGACGGTCGTGGAAACTACGCTCTTGGTATTACTGAGCAAATTATTTTCCCAGAAATCGACTATGATCAAACTGACCGTGTACGTGGTATGGATGTTGTTATCTGTACAACTGCGAGCACTAACGAAGAAGCGCATGCCTTGCTTGAAGCATTCGGTATGCCATTTAGAAGAAAGGTTCAATAATGGCTAAAAAGAGTGCTGTTAACCGTAATAACAAACGTATCCAAACGGTTGCTAACCAAGAAGAGCGCCGCATGGAACTGAAAAAGACAATTAAAGACCTGAACGCATCTTACGAAGATAAGATGGCTGCTCGCGACGCTCTAAACAAGATGTCAAGAGATGGTTGTGCGATTCGTGTTCAATCACGTTGCCAGTTTACTGGTCGCCCACATTCAGTTTATAAAAAATATGGCATCTGCCGTAACGTACTTCGTGAAATGGCTTCACGCGGCGCGCTACCTGGTGTTTCAAAATCTAGCTGGTAAGGAAGTAAAAAACCATGACAATGACAGATCCAATTGCAGATATGCTTACGCGTATTCGTAACTGCCAGATGGTTGGTAAAGAAACTGTTTCTATGCCAGCATCTAAAGTAAAAAACAGCATCCTTGCTGTGATGAAGGAAGAAGGCTACATTGCTGACTTCGTTGAGTCAGGCGAAGGTACTGAAAAAGAGATTAAAGTAACACTGAAATACTTCGATGCGAAGCCAGTGATCACTGAAATCCGTCGTAAATCAAAGCCCGGTCTTCGTTCTTACAAGAGCGCAAGTGACGTACCACTCGTACGTAACGGTCTTGGTCTTGCCATCATTTCTACCTCTGGGGGTATGATGTCGGACGCTAAAGCGCGCGCGCTTGGCGTTGGTGGTGAGCTGATTTGCGAAATGTTTTAATCCAGTAGACAAGGAAAGAAAAAATCATGTCTCGTATCGGAAAACAAATTATCAGCATTCCTTCTGGTGTAGAAGTGAATCTTGCTGGCCGCGATGTTAGTGTGAAAGGTAAGCTTGGTCAAATGAGCTGGACTATTCCACATGACATGGAAGGCAAACTAGAAGGCACTGAGCTTTCATTTGCACCAACTAAGCAAAAAATTGGTAACGAGCTGAGTGCAGCTTGGGGTCTAACACGTGCTAAAGTGAACAACATGGTTGTCGGTGTAAACGAAGGTTTTACAAAAGAATTAGAAATCCGTGGTGTTGGTTACCGTGCAAACGTTCAAGGTAAAACTTTGAACCTATCACTTGGCCACTCTCACCCTGTAGCAATGGAAATTTCATCTACTTTGACTGTTGAAGTAAACGACAACACAGCTGTTGTTGTTAAAGGCTTCGATAAAGAAGAAGTAGGTCAATTTGCTGCAAACGTGCGAAGCAAGCGTCCTGTAGAACCTTACAAAGGTAAAGGCGTACGCTACAAAGGCGAGCACGTAGTGATGAAAGAAGGTAAGAAGAAGTAATTCTTCTCCAAGTTAAAGGATAGGGTAATATTATGACATCTAAAGCGAATTCAAACCGCGCTCTTAGAAACAGACACAAGCTTAAAGCTGTGTCTGCACGTAACGACCGTGTACGCCTCAGCGTATATCGTAGTGAGCAACACATCTATGCTCAAGTCATTGACGATGCTAAAGGAGCAACTCTTGTATCTGCGTCTACTGTAGATAAGAAGCTCAGCAAGTCTGTGAAAAAGGGTAGCACTGTAGAAGCAGCGAAAGTTGTGGGTGCTGAAATTGGTAAACGTGCTAAAGAAGCAGGCGTTAAAGAAGTATTCTTTGATCGTGGTTCTTTCCGCTACCAAGGTCGAATTAAAGCACTTGCTGACGCCGCGCGCGAAGCTGGTCTAAACTTTTAATAGAAAGAAGATAGAATGGCATTCACACAAGATCGTGAACAAAACGGCATGGTTGATAAGCTTGTAGCTGTTAACCGCGTTGCAAAAGTAGTTAAGGGTGGTCGTCGTTTTTCTTTCAGCGCCATCGTTGTTGTTGGTGATGAAAGCGGCCGTGTAGGCTGGGGTGCTGGTAAAGCTAAGGAAGTTCCTGACGCTGTGCGTAAGGCAACTGACGTTGCGAAGCGCCGTATGATCCGTGTTCCTCTACGTGAGGCGCGTACACTTCACCATGACCTTAGAGCAAGCTTTGCTGGCGCTAAAGTAATCCTTCGTCCAGCTAAACCTGGTCGTGGAATCATCGCTGGTGGCCCTATGCGTGCTGTCTTTGAAGCTCTTGGTATCAAAGACGTTGTTGCTAAATCTCTTGGGAACTCAAACCCATACAACATGATTCAAGCAACATTTGAAGCGCTTTCAGGCACTCAAACACCGCGTAGCGTTGCATCTAAGCGTGGCCTTAGAATGAGCGACATGAAAAACAATCGTACAACTGCACTTGACGCAATTGAAGCGCCTGCTGAGGACAAAACTGCTGCTGAAAAGAAAGCGACAGTAAACCCAGAAGACGTGAAGAAAAAAGCAATGCAGAAGCAAGCTGATAAAAAAGCTGCTGTGAAGCGCGCTGCTGAAGTGAAAAAGGAAGCTCTTGCTCCTGAATACGCTGCAGGCGACAACACAGATGCTGCTGATGTTTCTAAAGAAGCACCAGCTGAAACTCCAGCTGCTGAAGGGGAGAAAGCATAATGGCTAAGAAAACACTTCAGATTAAGCAAACTGGTAGCCCAATTGGTCGTAAGGAAGATCAACAAGCCACTCTACGTGGACTTGGTCTAAACCGTATTGGCCGTGAGCGTGAGCTTGAAGATTCACCTTGCATCCGCGGCATGCTTTTCAAGGTACGTCACCTTGTGCTTGTTAACGGTGAGCGCATCACGACTAAAGAATTTTAATCTCGGCACTTTTTTGCCTTTGAGTTCGGCTTATGTAGTTTTACTACACGTCGCCTTATCAAAAGAAAAAATTACCGGATTAAAAAACTTTATTGATAGTTTTAAAAGGCCGGCAAGCGCAGGCCATTTTTGTTTCTATATTAAAAAAAGCTCCTGCGTCATACAGGGGGGGGGGGGATCAAATTGATTTATTAGGCAAGTTAGTCCTTCTCTTTGCGGTGAGGCCAAATGTTTTATCAAAACACAATAAAATCAATTCCCTCATTGACAAATGAGCCTATATACCTTACAAACCAATTTGGAATTTAATGTTGTTCGTGGCGCAAGCTATGGATAGCGCTATAAAAGTAAATGAAAATAAAGCCAAAATCACTCTGTTTGATTTTGGGGCGAAAGGGAAACCGAGTCATGAAACTCAATGAACTCTCAGATAATTTAGGCGCTCGTAAGAGCAGAAACCGTGTTGGACGCGGTATTGGTTCTGGTAACGGAAAAACAGCTGGACGTGGACACAAAGGTCAGCTTTCTCGCTCAGGCGGTAAAGTACGTATCGGTTTTGAAGGTGGACAAAACCCACTTTACCAACGTCTTCCAATGCGTGGTTTCAGTAACGCGAACTTCACAAAATCTTACTGTGAAGTAAACGTTGGCGCTCTTCAGGAAATGGTTGACGCTGGTCGCCTAGACCCGAAGAAGCCAATCACAATTGAAGTGATTCAATCTATTGGTATGTCTAAGAAAGCAAAAGACGGTCTTAAAATTCTTGGGACTGGTGAGCTTAAAGCATCACTTACTATCGAAGCTGCTGGTGCATCTAAGTCAGCAATCGAAAAAGTATCTAAAGCTGGTGGAACTCTGAACGTTGCTGAAGTGAAGGTTAACCCTCGCAAGCTTCCGAAGAAGGACAAAACAGCTAAAGCTGCTAAATAAGTAGATTTCGGGGCAGGGGAGTTTCCTCCGCCCCGTTTTACTTTAAGGCTTGCAGAGGAAAAGCCTTTCAAATAAACGCCTCCATATTTTAAAAGAAATAAGAATCAAGCTTTGCTTGAACAAAAGAATAAAGGACCGTTGAAGATGGCTAAAGGTCAACCTAACCAAGCGCAAATGGCTTCAATGCTTGCCGGCGCATCTGAACTTAAATCACGCATTCTTTTTGTACTAGGTATCCTTATTGTTTACCGCCTTGGTACACACATTCCACTTCCTGGCATTGATGCTTACGCACTTGCACAATATCAACAGCAGTTGCAAAACGGTGTACTTGGCATGTTTAACATGTTCACAGGTGGTGCATTTGCACGTATGTCTGTGTTTGCACTTAACGTCATGCCTTACATTACAGCGTCTATTATCATGCAACTGATGACAACTGTGTCGCCTCAGCTCAGTGAGCTTAAAAAAGAAGGCGAGACAGGCCGTCGTAAAATTAACCAGTACACACGTTATTTCACGGTAATTCTTGCTCTTGTACAAGGCTTTGGTCTTGCTGCAGGTATGGAAGGTGCAACAGTTCAGGTTTCTAATGAAACAATGAATGTCGTGACTGGTGGTGGTATGGCCTTCCGCCTGCAAACAGCACTTACGCTTATGACAGGAACAATGTTTGTGATGTGGCTTGGTGAGCAGATTAACAGCCGCGGTATTGGTAATGGTATTTCAATCATTATCTTTGCAGGTATTGTATCAGAGCTGCCTCGTGCGCTTTTCCAAACATTTGAACTTGCAAGCGCTGGCTCTCTAAGCCCGCTTCTTGTCGCTGGTATCTTTGCTCTTGTTATTCTTGTGATGGGCTTTGTTGTCTTCATGGAAACATCTATGCGTAAGGTGCCAATTCAGTACCCGAAACGCCAAATGGTTGGTGGATTCACTGGCGGTACTGCTGAAGTCAGCCATATGCCAATGAAACTAAACACAGCTGGTGTGATCCCTGCGATTTTCGCAAGCTCACTACTGCTGCTTCCTATGAGTGTTGCTAACTTTAACCCTAATGCGCCTTGGGCACAGTGGGTCGGTGTATGGTTCGCGCCAGGTAAACCTCTATGGACAGCGCTCTTTGTTGCTCTTATTGTGTTCTTCTGCTTCTTCTACACGGCTATTGTGTTTAATCCAGATGAAACAGCAGACAACCTTAAAAAGAGTGGCGGCTTTATTCCAGGAATCCGTCCAGGAAAAAGCACAGCTGTTTACCTAGACTTCATGATGACGCGCCTTACTGTGATTGGTGCAGCTTACATGGCCTTTGTATGTGTACTTCCTGAAATCCTTAACAGCCAACTTACAGTGCCGTTCTACCTTGGTGGAACAAGCATTTTGATTGTTGTCTCTGTAACAATTGACCTGATCACGCGTGTTCAGTCTCATTTGATCGCTCAGCGTTATGAGAGCCTTCTTAAAAAGTCTCCACTTGCTGGCCGTAAAGCTAAAGGAACTGCATAATGATTCTTATTCTACTCGGCCCTCCAGGGGCAGGCAAAGGCACTCAGGCGCATCGTCTGAGTGCTATGCTAAGTCTTCCAACACTTTCAACAGGCGATATGCTGCGTGACGCTATGGCGGCAGGTACTGCGCTTGGTAAAAAAGTAAAAGAAGTGATGGACTCTGGTAACCTAGTAGCTGACGATGATGTTGTTGCACTTGTTGAAGAGCGCACACGCGAAGAAGATTGCCAAAATGGTTTTATCCTTGATGGTTTTCCGCGCACAGTAGCGCAAGCAGATGCACTAGCAGCCATGCTCTCAAGACGTGACCTTACACTTGATCATGTGATTAACTTTGATGTGGCAGATGATGAGATTGTTCGTCGTAAGGGCGGGCGTCTAACAGCGCCAAAGTCTAAGCGTATTTACCATGTGGAATTTAATCCACCTAAAACAGCAGGTAAATGCGATGAGTCTGGCGAAGACCTTGTGCAGCGCGATGATGACAAAGAAGACGTGGTGCGCCACCGCCTTAATGTCTACCGTGAGCAAACAATGCCACTTATCAGCTACTACGCAGATAAAGGCATTCTTATTCCTCTTAATGGCGCTGAAAGTGTTGAAACTGTGAGTGAGAACCTTGCAAACGCACTGAACGTTCCTTATAAACAAACAGCATAAATAATTTTAAACAATCAGGAGAAGACCCCTTGGCTAAAAACGATGTAATTGAACTCGACGGAACAGTGATAGATACACTGCCAAATACAATGTTCAAAGTGAAACTCGAAAACGGCCACGAAATCCTTGCGCATATTTCTGGTAAAATGCGCCAGTTTAACATTCGTATTCTTGCTGGTGATACAGTCACGGTTGAGATGACGCCTTATGACCTTACAAAAGGTCGTATTACTTACAGAAAAAAATAAGAGACTGCCTTTTTACAAGATTGCTCGCTTATGTATTTCTAATACACGGCGCTCCCAACCTGACAAAAATCCAGTACTTATTTTTCCTGAGTCTTGATTCTTAAAAACGCCTTCGGGCGTTTTTTATGGGGGGTGTTCATAGGTAATCCTTTGAGGCTGTTTTATCGCACATAGCCTCGCATGTTCGCGAAGCATGAGGATATACCAAAGTGTCTGCCGATTAGAGTGCGAGGCGTGTAGTCAAGACCATACTTCGCAGGGCGTCATCTTTTAGAAGCAGTGCAGCGAATGAGAAAAGTGAAGCCAAGAGCGAAGAAATTACAAAAACCTCAAATAACCCCTTGCAATTTATAACTACATCCTTTATATAGAACTCACTACAGCCTCTATTTTGGCAATACGCCCCAAGCGTCAAGTGGGCATCAGGTTACTCAAAGCGCCTCTTTACTTCGGTAAAAAGGACAACTATCTGGTAAGACGCAACGACAAACGTGAAGTTTCGTGGTTTTTTTGTATGTATATATGAAAAAGCCCAACAAAAAGCCCGAGGGCCAGCACTTAAGACTAAAGCGCATGGAACAACCCTTCGGACGCATGAGAAAGGAAGACACGATGAAAGTACGTTCATCACTAGGAAGCCGTAAAACACGTAGCCGTACAACGCAAGTTGTAAAGCGCCGTGGACGCATTTACGTTCTCGACAAAATGAACCCACGTAACAAAGTACGTATCGGTTTTAAACGTCGCGGTTAAGACAAAAAAGTAATTTAGTTAAACAAGGAGAGAACCTGTGGCTCGTATCGCCGGTGTAAACATCCCAACAGACAAACAAGTGTGGGTCGCTTTGACTTACATTTACGGCATTGGCCGTGTGACGTCTCGTAAAATTCTAGCAGAAGCTAAAATTAAAGAAGACACACGTGTAAACAAACTAGCTGAAAGCGAAGTTGCGAAGATTCGTGAACTTGTAGAAACAAAACAGCTTGTAGAAGGGGATCTGCGTCGTCAGGTTGCTCTAAACATTAAACGTCTTATGGACCTCGGTTGCTACCGTGGCCTACGTCACCGTCGCGGTTTGCCTGTGCGCGGACAAAGCACAAAGACAAACGCACGTACTCGCAAAGGCCCTCGTACCGGCGTTGTGAAAAGAAAGTAGTAGAAAATGGCAAAACAACTTCGTTCTAAGAAAAAAGTTAAAAAGAACATCACAAGCGGTATCGCTCATGTTCGTTCAACGTTTAACAACACATCTGTAACTATTACAGACGTACAAGGGAACACAATCTCTTGGTCAACTTCTGGCCAACAAGGTTTCAAGGGTTCTCGTAAAGCTACACCTTTTGCGTCTCAGCTTACTGCTGAAGATGCAGGCCGCAAGGCTCAAGACCACGGTGTTAAAGTACTTGATGTTGAAGTTAAAGGCCCAGGATCTGGTCGTGAATCAGCGGTTCGCGCACTACATAGCCTCGGTTTTGAGATTCACTCAATCAAGGACGTTACACCTGTACCACACAACGGTTGCCGACCGAAGAAGAAGCGTCGCGTATAATTTTATACGTACCGCCAATTCTTAAGCTGAGCTTTAAGATAAACAGTGGAAAGAAAAAATCATGCAAATTACTGCAAACTGGAAAGAGCTGATTAAACCCAGCAAAGTAGACATCGTAACTCACAAAGACCCTCGTAAGAGCGCAACATTTGTTGTTGAACCTCTTGAGCGCGGCTTTGGTCACACACTAGGAAACGCACTACGTCGTATCCTTCTATCAAGCCTTCAAGGCTCGGCTGTGACACAAATGAAAATTGACGGAGTTCTACATGAATTCTCTACAGTTGCAGGTGTGCGTGAAGATGTAACAGACATCATCTTGAACCTTAAAGCAATGGCGATTGTGTCTCACTCAGGTGAAGCAAAAACAATCACATTGAAGAAAAAGGGACCAGGCGTTGTTACTGCTGGCGACTTTGAAACTGGCCATGATATTGAAGTGATTGATCCAGACCACCACATCGCAACACTAAGCGACGAAGGTGAGCTGAACATGGAACTGACAGTAGGTTCTGGTAGCGGTTATGTACCGGCTGCTGAGAACGTACCAGAAGAGCAAGTTATTGGTCTTATTCCAATTGACTCTATCTTCTCACCAGTTCGTCGTGTTGCTTTTAAAGTAACAGATGCACGTGTTGGCCAAGCGACTGACTACAACAAACTGACTATGGAAGTTGAAACGAGCGGTGTTGTTTCTCCAGAAGATGCTCTTGCTTACGCAGCGCGTATCCTTCAGGACCAGCTAACAGTGTTCATTAACTTTGAAGAAGTTGTTGAAGAAGAAGAAGCGAAAGAGCCAGAAGTACAGATCAACCCTTACCTACTTATGAAAGTAGATGAGCTTGAACTTTCTGTACGTAGTGCAAACTGCTTGAAGAACGATAACATTGTTTACATCGGTGACCTTGTACACAAGAGCGAATCTGAAATGCTGAAGACTCCAAACTTTGGCCGTAAATCTCTTAACGAGATCAAGGACGTTCTTTCTACAATGGGTCTAGGCCTCGGTATGCGTATCGATAACTGGCCGCCAGAAAACATTGAAGATTTGGCTAGCCGAATCACAAAAAACTTTAACTAAGCTCCAATAGAGCAAGAGAGAGATAGGGTAAAAATATGAGACACGGTATCGCAGGACGTAAACTGAACCGTACAAGCAGCCACCGCAAAGCGTTATTTTGTAACCTTGCAACAAACCTGCTTGAGCATGAGCAAATCAAAACAACACTTCCAAAGGCTAAAGACCTTCGTAAGGTTGTTGAGCCTCTAATTACATACGCTAAAAAGGGTGACCTTGCGTCTCGCCGTCAGGCAGCACGTATTGTTAAAGACCCAGCGATTCTTAAGAAGCTTTTCGATGAAATCGGACCTCGCTTCAAAGAACGCCCAGGTGGTTACACACGCGTTATGAAATTTGGCTTCCGTCAAGGTGATGCAGCTCCAATGGCTATCATTGCTCTAACGGATATGGCTGAAGAGAAACCTGCTAAAGCTGAAAAGCCTAAAGTAGAAGCTAAAGATGCTGTTGTTGAAGCTAAGGCTGAAACACCTGCTAAAGCAGCTGCTCCTAAAAAGGAAGCTTCTGAGAAGAAGGCTCCTGCTAAGAAAGCACCAGCTAAAAAAGCCGCTCCTAAAAAGGACGCAGCTGAAAAAGCTGAGTAATCTCTCTTTAAGCTTTTAGTTAAGTTTAAAAAGCCCCGCAATTGCGGGGCTTTTTCTGCTGTTTTATCGATTAGCACTCAGTGCTTTGGCGGGGGCCTTAGCCCTCTTTCTTACCGGCGGCATTGATGTTGCCTTGCATATAACCTTCAGTGTAAAGTTTATAAGCATCCTCTGCTTTCTCAACCACGGTATCTTTGTCTACAATGATGTGGGCGGTTCCAAACTCGAAGCATACCGCTTCATTGGTTAGTTTGGAAATCTCAATTGTTGCTTCAATAGCAGCAACAATGGTTCCAGTCTTAATTTTGAACATTGGTGTTGTGTTTTGAGTCTCAGCCATAATAAAACCTCCTAGGTTAGGCTAAAAAAAACGGTACTTCAGAGAAAACC
>JAPKEQ010000059.1 GCA_028821995.1 Alphaproteobacteria bacterium | reverse complement strand
ATTATTTTCTTTTTTTGTAATTGTTATGTTGATTAAATTTATTTTTTCCTCTGTCATCATAGGCGCTAATATAACAAGGTTTTAGAGGGGGTGATTTGATTGTTATCAAGTCTATAAAAATTTAAATACTTGATTTGCCCTTTAATATTCTGTATAAAATGATAAACGGATAGACAAGGCAATACACCAGTGAAAGGGTGGCTGATGATTAACCGTTACGCACTTCCTCAAATGACCGCTCTTTGGTCGCTTTCTCATAAATACAAAACATGGTTACAGGTAGAACAAGCTGTCGCAAATGCGCAAGCAAGTTTAGGGCTTATCCCAAAAGCGGATGCCAAAGTTATTGGCGCCCATAGCGCTATTAATCCGCAGCGCATTGAAGAAATTGAAACCGAAGTGCGCCATGATTTTATCGCCTTTACCACACACATTTCAGAACAGCTTGAAGGCGCAGGAAAATCTCTTCATTATGGCCTCACCTCATCAGATGTGATTGATACCTCCCTTAGCATTACACTTCGCCAAGCGCTTATTATTATCGCAAAAGATTTAGATACTTTAACCGCGACACTTATCACCCGTGCGGAAGAATTCAAAACGACCATGTGCATGGGCAGAAGCCACGGGGTACACGGCGAGCCGACAACGTTTGGCCTTAAACTTCTTGGCTTTGCCAGCGAATTTGCACGCCATAAGGAACGCATCATGCAGGCTTATGACACGGTAAGCATTTGTACGTTTTCTGGTGCTATGGGTACAGCGGCGCATATGCCATTAGATGTAGAAGCTGCTACCGCTAAAGCTCTTGGCCTTAAAGCAGAACCCATCGCTACGCAAATCATTCCAAGAGACCGCCATGCGGAGGTGGCCGCAGTACTTGCCCTTGTGGCAGGGGGCGTTGAGCGTCTCTCAACTGAGGTTCGTCACTTGCAAAGAAGCGAAGTGAGAGAAGTAGAAGAAGGGTTTGCAAAAGGCCAAAAAGGCTCGTCTGCGATGCCACACAAAAAGAACCCAATCCTTACAGAAAACCTCTCTGGCCTTGCCCGTATGGTGAGAAGCTACGCGATGCCGATGATGGAGAGCGCCTGCCTATGGCATGAGAGAGATATGAGCCATTCCAGCGTTGAGCGTTTTGTGTGGCCAGACGCATTTTGTACCCTTGATTTTGCGCTGATGAGACTTAATGGCGTGATGGAGAACTTGGTTGTTCACCCTAAAAATATGCAAAAGAACATTGATCTACTCGGCGGCCTGCATAATGCCCAGTCTGTAATGCTGATGCTGACGCAGGAGAAAAGTATGAGCCGCGAGGATGCGTACAAAGCCGTGCAAGCCCACGCTATGTCTGTATGGAATGAGGGCGGCAAGCTGAAGGATAAACTGCTTGCGGATACCGCATTAAACCTCGCTGAAAAAGATCTCGCGTTATGCTTTGATGACACAAAGCATAGCCGTCACGTGGAGGCATTGTTTGAGAGAACAAAAGTTTCCATAGGGCTATCTCAAAGGAGTTCTGCTTGTGCCTAGGGTGTTACATCACATCTGCAAGCAAGGGACACACACATTTTCTAACACCAAAAACCAACCAAACGTAGAAGGAGAAACGCCATGAGCGTTCGTGCTGTTGTGGGTATAAACTGGGGCGATGAAGGAAAAGGACGTATGATTGATCTGTTCGCAGGAACGGCAGATGCAGTTGTGCGTTACCAAGGGGGTAACAACGCCGGCCATACGGTGGTCAACCCACTTGGAGAGTTTAAACTTCACCTGATTCCATCTGGTATTTTTAATGCAAAAACGCTTAACATTTTAGGGCCAGGTACAGTGGTAAACCTAGAAGCCCTTGTGGCCGAAATGGATGAGCTGAAAGCTGCAAATATTCCGCTCGATAATATGCGCATAAGTGAGCGCGCCATGATTGTTTTGCCCTACCAACAATGGGAAGATATTTGGGAAGAGGAACGCCTCGGTAAAAAGGCGTTTGGTTCAACACGTCAAGGGATTGCCCCTGCCTACGGAGACCGTTACCTGAAAAAAGGTATCCTTATGGGAGAGCTGAGAGACATGGATTCGCTACGCAAAAGGCTGACGCATATTCTGGAATGGAAAAACGTAATGGCTGAGGGCGTGTACGGCAAAAAGGACGCTGTAAATATAGACGAGATGATGCAGTGGCTGCAAAAATGGAGCGCACCGCTTATGGCACACATTACCGATACCAACACGCTGCTAGATGACATGGCAGCGGCGGGCAAAACTATTCTGTTTGAAGCCCAGCTTGGTGCGCTCCGTGATATCTATTACGGTATATATCCGATGACAACATCGTCTAGTACGCTTGCGGCGCACGCGCCCATTGGCGGAGGTTTGCTTGGGCATCCGATTACTGAAACGGTCGGTGTCATGAAAGCCTTCTCAACTTGCGTTGGGGCAGGGCCGTTTGTAACCGAATGGTTCGGCGATGATGCGGACGCGTTCCGTCAGAAATCTGGTGAATTTGGCGCCACAACAGGCCGCCCAAGACGTATTGGCCCGTTTGACGCAGTCGCGAGCATGTACGGCTGTAAAATACAAGGGGCGACATCCCTTGCGCTGACTAAGCTGGATAACCTGAGCGGCGAGAAAGAGCTGAAAATCTGTACCGCTTACATGGTGAACGGCAAAGAAACAAAAGCCTTCCCAATGGGGGCAGAGCTAGAAGCGGCAACCCCTGTGTATGAAACAATGCAGGGCTGGGACGAAGACGTGAGCGTGATGCGTACATGGGACGAATTGCCAAAAGCGGCGCAGGAATATGTGCTGCGTATCGAAAGCCTCATGGGCGTACCGATTGACTATGTGAGCGTTGGCCCTGAGCGTGATGCACTGATCACAAGAACAAAGGCACAAATGGCGGCGTAAGGCTGTTAGTTTTAAAAAAAGGGGGGCGAGAGCCTCCTTTTTTGAGGGTGTATCTTGTCTTTAACACACTGTCAGGAAAAATGTATGAGCTGTGTCACTTTAGGTTAATGTTTTTCTCTATAAAAGGGAGCATCTTATGCAAGAATAATAAGTGAACCAACAGCCTAAGGGGGCAATATGAAAAACTCTACCATTCTTTTAAGTGCACTAATGCTGACGGCATTACCGTTTTCTTCTTTTGCAAAGCCAGAAAAATCTCTCTTAGATTCTGGTGTTATACAAGATATTCAAAATTTTCTTCAAGAAGACATTGTTGTGATGGCTATTTTGAATCAGAACAGTAAATATAAAAATCTTGATAACCAAGCTGTTCTGGATTTAGATAAAAAGTGGCGTGCAGAAAGAAAATCAGAAGATCAACCCCTTATTGCAGCAACTCTTGCAAACCCACTTTCAAGTTATTTGACACGTATACAAGCCCATTCAATTGGTCTTTATTCTGAAATGTTTGTTATGGATATGCATGGCCTAAATGTAGGGCAGAGTAATATTACATCTGATTACTGGCAAGGCGATGAAGCGAAATTTAAATAAACATATGGTAGTGGTACAAAGCGTGTATTTATTGATGAGCCTGAATTTGATGATGGCCTCAACATTTGGCGTGTTCAGGTGAATATGGCTATTTCAGACCCAGCAACATCTCAGTTGGTTGGTGCTGTAACAGTTGAGCTGAACCTCACAGAACTTGAACGCCGAAAAGGTCAGGAATAAGGGAAAATGAAAATGTTTAATACTTTATCTATTCAAGCAAAGTTGATCGCAATTTTTGCAATGATTATTTTAATTTCTATCGCTACAGGGGGGGTGACAATCATTTCATCTCAAAAATCCCTTGAGACTTTACATGAGCTAGAAACTCTTGCAAGCCTAGAGGGGAGAGCAGAGGGACTGCATAGCTTGGTTATTAAATCTCGCGGGGCTTTATCTGAGTTTGTTGTTTCTGGTGATTTGGATGTCAGAGATGATTATATGACATTGGCTGAAGAGTCTCATAAGATGTTCGCTAAAATTGAAGCTATTGAAGGTAGAGATGAGTTTCATAAACACGTAGTTGCAGCTGAAGAACATTATAAGCATTGGGAGGATGATATTGCTCAAAAGCAATTAGATTATATGAGAAAACCTGCTACAGTTGATGTTGCGCGCCTTCTGGAAGTTTCTGAGAAAAATGAAAAAATTTGGATCGAAATGGATCATGAATTCGAAACTTTGTCTAAAATTATTAAAGGGTATGTGAATGAGTCATCAACAGAGCTTTCAGGTGTTTTAGGGTTTACTAAAAGCCTATCGGTTATCGGTCTTTTGATTCTTGTTCTTACAGTTGGGGGTGCTACTTTCTTTGTTATGAAATTTATTTCAAAACCTCTACGTGGAGCCATTCGTGTGACAGAGGAACTTAAAAACGGGAAATGGGATGTAGAGATTTCTGGCCATGAGCGCGGCGATGAAATTGGCATGCTGCTTAAATCTCTTATTGTCTTTGCACAAAATGGTGCAGATAAAGAAAAAGCAGATGCTTATACTGAAAAAATGAATGCACAACAAAAAAGTGTGAGTGAAAAAGTAAATCTCTCTGTAAGAGAAATGCTAGAAACGATTAGTGAAATTGCGGCAGGAAATATTTCACTGTCTGATCGTACTGAGACTCAGGCTGCTGGCGTAGAGGAAACCACAGCATCCATGAACCACATTATGGAAAATGTCATGGCAAGCTCAGATAAAGCAACAGAAACTCTAAAGCTTGTAATGGATGCGCAAAAAAGCGCCAGTACAGGCCGGGAAGTTGCTGCATCTGCAGTTGAAGCTATGGCCGGGATATCCGAGTCTTCTGAAAAAATAACAACAATTATTAAAGTGATTGATGATATTGCCTTCCAAACAAACCTTCTTGCACTTAATGCAGCGGTAGAGGCTGCACGTGCTGGTGAGCAAGGTAGAGGCTTTGCAGTTGTTGCATCCGAGGTTCGGTCTCTTGCGGGGCGTAGTTCTACTGCGGCTAGTGAAATTAAAGAATTGATTACTGATAGTGTAAATAAGGTGGAAGATGGTTCACGTCAGGTAGAAGAAACAGGAGAGCAACTTGCAAGCATTGCTCAGCAGGTGAGTGATGCTGAGGAGTCTATGGCACAAATTTCTGAAAGCCTAAAGGAGCAGAGTTCTAGTGTTGCTGAAGTTAATATAGCTATCACAGAAATGGATAACATTACACAGCAAAATGCTGCCCTTGTAGAGGAGGCAACAGCTGCAAGCGAGGCGCTTAAAGGGCAGGTGCAAGATGTTGTTCAGGTGATTGAGCAAAAATAATACAGTCTCAATAAAGTAAAAAAAAGGGGGCTCGCCCCCTTTTTAGATTCCTGACTCGACTTCCAAAGTTCCCTCACGTATGCTAGCGCCATGGATGATGTGAACAATTTTTTAAGCTGGTATCTATCCCCTTTTGCGCGGGTGGGGCGTAAAGTTTTCAATATGGCAATTTCTCTCATGTTTTTGCCGTTTTTATTCATCAGTTTTGCAGGCCTTATGGATATGGCAGATACAGTGGCCAGCTCTGTAGGCAGTAATCCGCTTGCGATATTGGATATGCTACAGGGCGATAAGGACGCGCCGTTTCCGTGGGATAAGCTTTTAAAGAGCCTTGTGTTTTTAGCGCTGGTACCTCTATTTATGATGCGTGCGCGCGATGCAGTGTATCCGGAATGGACGGCCTATATTGTTGCGGCTTATGCAGCGCTGGATATTGTAACCCTGCTCACAGGCGAATCATTTGGCATTATTGGCGTGCTTCTAGGGCTTGCCTTTTTTGTGGTAACCACGTTACTCTGCTTTACAAAGACCCGCTATAAAACGCTTTCAGAGCGAAACGCTGACGAACAAAAGGATTTAAAACAGGTATGATTGTTTCAATTGACGGCCTCGCAGGCACAGGTAAAGGCACACTTGCTAAAGAAGTAGCAAGGCTCTACCGCATGAAATACCTGGATACAGGTACGCTGTACCGGACTGTGGCGCATCTTGTACTGGAAAATAAGCTAGACCCTTTCCATGAGCCTGACTGCGTACGTATGGCCGAAGCAGGCATGCGCGCGTTTGATTTTAGGCATGTGGGTAACAATGAGTTTGGCACATTTATTAATGATGAAAACGTCAGCCGTGACATTCGCCGCCCAGCGGTGAATGACATTGTCGCGATGATTGCAGACTACCCAATGGTGCGCGCGGCATTAAAGATGTTTCAGGTAGACTTTGCAGAGCTTTGGAGCGAGCGCATTGGCGTGATTATGGACGGACGGGATATTGGATCTGTTATTTGCCCTGATGCAGAGGTAAAACTTTGCCTGTACGCGACCCCTAAAGTGCGTGCCCAAAGGCGCCAAAAGGAACTGGCAAGCAAAGGATTTGATGAAAGCCTTGAAAATTGCCTTGCTGAGGTCCATAAAAGAGACGGTGTAGATGAGTCTAGAATCAAGGCTTTACTTGACATGGACGACAAAGTGGTTTATATCGACACGAGTGATATGAGTGTATCCGAGGTTTTAAATGTAGCCATCGAGGCAATCGGTCACGATAAATTGAAAGCAGCCATCTAGGTAAGCACGCTGGAAAGCCGACCAGATGTTCTTGATTACCGGCTCTTTCAACTCTTAAATTTCGGCATATATAAAGAGTAAAATCATATGATTAAACTTGCAGATCCAGCAGCTCTTGGTGTTTCACCAGACATGCTGAAAACAGCGCTATCTGAGTCTTTTGAAGACCTTCTCGCAGGTAGCCTCTCTCTTGACGGCAACATTGAAAAAACTGTTGTTAAGGGTATCGTTACAGCAATCGAACATGACGTTGCGATTGTTGATGTTGGTATGAAGGCTGAAGGCCGCGTTCCACTTAGAGAATTTGTAAGCCATGAAAGTGGTGAAGTTGAACTTACTGTTGGCGACAGCGTTGACGTATTTGTTGACAACCTTGACGACAACAACGGCGAAGCACGTCTTTCTCGTGAAAAAGCCCGTCGTGAAGAGGTTATGGATACACTTGAGAGCGCGTTCAAAGCGAACGAAAAAGTTTCTGGCGTTATCTTTGGTAAGGTTAAAGGCGGATTTATGGTAGACGTTTCTGGCGTTCTAGCATTCCTTCCTGGTTCACAAATGGATGCACGTCCAATTCGTGACGTAACACCTTACATGTACACTCCACAAGAACTTATGATCCTTAAACTAGACCGTCAGAAGGGTAACCTTATCGTTTCTCGTCGTGCTGTTATGGACGAATCTCGCGGTGAAGCCCGTGATGAGCTTCTTGAAGGTATGGCTGAAGGTAAGCAACTTGAAGGTGTTGTTAAGAACATCACTGATTACGGTGCGTTTATTGATCTTGGTGGCGTGGACGGACTACTCCACATTACTGATATCGCTTGGCACCGCATTAACCACCCATCAGAAGTTCTTTCTGTTGGCCAAGTGGTTAAAGTACAAGTTGTTCGTTTCGATGAGAAAACGAAGCGTGTATCTCTTGGTATGAAGCAAATGAACAATGACCCATGGACTGAAGTTGATGGCAAATACCCAATGGGTACTGTTGTTAAGGGACGTATCACAAACATCACGGATTACGGTGCGTTTGTTGAGCTGTCTCCTGGTATTGAAGGTCTGATCCACGTGAGTGAAATGAGCTGGACGCGTAAAAACGTACACCCAGGTAAACTTGTTTCTACTTCTGAAGAAGTGGATGTGATGGTTCTTGAAATCGACCATGAAAAACGTCGTATTTCTCTTGGCCTTAAGCAGTGCCAAGACAACCCATGGAAAGTGTACACAGAGAAGAACAAAGAAGGCACAGAAGTTGAAGGAACTGTTCGCAGTGTGACTGACTTTGGTATCTTTGTTGGTCTTACTGAAGAGATCGATGGTCTTGTACACATGTCTGACATCTCTTGGGAGAAATCTGGTGAAGACGCACTATCTGAGTACAAGAAAGGCGACACTGTAAAAGCTGTTGTTCTTTCTGCTGACGCAGACAAAGAGCGTGTATCACTTGGTATCAAGCAACTTGGTGAAGACCCTATGAAAGCTGTTTCAGGTGCCTTTAAGAAGGGCGCGACAGTTACTGGTACAGTAACAGAAGCAGACGACAGAGGTATCACGCTTGATATCGGTGGTGAAATGCCTGGATTTGTGAAACGTGCAGATGTTGCCCGTGACAAAGCTGAGCAAACACCAGAGAACTTTAAAGTCGGTACTGAAGTAAGCGCGAAAGTGCTTTCTGTAAGCGCGCGCGATCGCCGTGTGAACCTGACGATTAAAGGTCTTCTTATGGACGAAGAAAAAGCAGCTGTAGCTGAGTACGCTTCATCTTCTTCTGGTTCTGCAACACTTGGAGACGCACTTGGTGCAGCTCTAGCTGGCGCAAAACCTGCTGAAGAGAAGCCTGCTAAAAAAGCAGCCGCTAAGAAATCTACGAAAAAAGATGCTGAGTAAAGCGTGAGCAAGCTCGAAACATCTTTCGTAGAGATGAATCAGAAAGGCCGTCCGAAACGTTTCGGGCGGCTTTTCTTTATTGGTTTTTTAATTGTATTGGCGGTTCTTATCTTTAAGAAAGCAGATATGCCAAACAAGGATGAACCACATATTGCAACACTCCGTATTGAAGGCATGATCATGCAAGATCTTGCTCTGGAGGAGACACTTAAAGAGATTGAGCTGAACCCTCATGTTCAGGGCGTCATTGTGTATATCAACTCTGGCGGCGGTACGATGACGGGCGGCCTCTCTTTGTATCAAGGGCTGAGAAGCATTCGTGCTCAAAAGCCTGTGGCGATTCTTATGGGGGACATGGCGGCTTCAGCAGGTTATATGGCAGCCCTTGGCGGAGAATATGTGGTAGCAAGCCCTGCAACCTTAACCGGCTCTGTGGGTGTGTTTATGCCTCTTGTAGATGCAAGTGGTCTCATGAGCAAGCTCGGTATTCAGTCCGCTATTGTCGAAAGCGGGGACCTGAAAACGGCAACACTTCCTGTTCAGGCACGCACAAAGAAGCAAGACTTATACCTTAAGGAAATGGTAATGGATTTGCAGGACCTGTTTATGCAGGTTGTGCTTGAAAACCGCCAACTTACTGAAACTCAAATAAAAACAATTTCAGACGGTCGGGCGGTAACAGGTCGACAAGCGCTTAAGTTGAATTTAGTTGATGCTCTGGGTACTCAATTTGACGTGAAACGCTGGATTTTTAATGCCAAGAATGTTGACAAAAGCCTTCCTTTTGTAGAGTATGGCTGGGCTGAGGAACAATCGCTGCTTAAGCAGCTTTTGATGGGAAACTTAAGTGAAACTCAAATCTCTGCTGCGCTGGTCGCACATATTGGGGATACGCTGAGTGCCATAAGTTTGCCTCAGTAAAATTTAACTGTTTAAAAGATAAGAGAGCATCATGACAAAATCTGAATTGGTTCAAAAAATGGCTGCACAAAATCCAACACTTCCTATTGCTGACGTTGAGCTGGTGGTAAACACGATCTTTGACGAAATCTCTAAAGCTTTGGTACGTGGTGATCGTGTTGAGCTTCGTGGTTTTGGCGCTTTCAGTATTCGTGAGCGTGAAGCTCGCGTTGGCCGCAACCCACGCACTGGCGAATCTGTAAAGGTTCCAGGTAAGCGCGTACCATTCTTTAAAATGGGTAAAGATTTGAAAGAGCGTATTAACGTTTAATCTCTTAAAAAAAACACCCTGTCTGTGACAGGGTGTTTTTTTGTGCTAATGTTTAAAGTATGGAACATATGAAAAAAATAATAACGCTTATCATCTCTTTTCTGTGCATTGCCCTATCTCTTTGGGTTGTGGCGCATAACTTAAATGATGTGCCGCTTTCTCTTGGCATGTTTACTCTTGTCCAACCGCAATGGGTTTGGCTTCTTGTTTTTGCTTTTATTGGATTTTTTGTGACGGCGCTTGGCTATCAGGCACGTATTGTCTCTCTTAAATTTCAGCTGAGAAAATTGAGAAAGCAAATACTGCTTCAAGGGAAGGTTGCGGAACAAAAAAACCTTGATAACGAAGCGTCATCAAGGCTTTCTATTTTAAGTTCTTTAAAGAAATAATTTTATTTTTTAGCAAGTTGCTTGATCATCTCAAGCGCGGTCTTGCGAGACCCTTTATCTTCGATTGCATAGTAAGCAGCAATCAGCTGGCCTGTTTCTTTGTTATTGAGATTTTCAAGGTCGAGACCTTCAACTTTCTCAGCAACAGCAAGGCCGCTGGTTTGTGCCCTTGTAATGTTATCAAAGAAAAAGCTCACTGGAACTTTTAAGAATTGTGAAACAGCGTATAAGCGGCTCGCTGATACGCGGTTTGTACCATTCTCGTACTTTTGAACTTGTTGGAACGTAATACCAAGTGCAGATGCCAGTTTTTCCTGGCTTATACCTGCAAGCATACGACGTTGCCTAATTTTTTG
>JAPKEQ010000058.1 GCA_028821995.1 Alphaproteobacteria bacterium | reverse complement strand
CATCTATACACGTAAGTCCACCGAAGAAGGCTTGGATATGGATTACAACACGCTAGACGCACAACGTGAGGCTGGTGAAAAGTACATTGAGTCCCAACGCAATGAAGGCTGGCGAGTTATTCCTGATCTATATGATGATGGAGGTTTCTCGGGTGGGAACATGGATAGACCTGCCTTAAAACGCCTTATGGTTGATATTAAAGCTGGCCGTATAGATATCGTGGTGGTGTATAAAATTGACCGCTTGTCACGTGCTCTTGCTGACTTTGCCCAAATGGTGCAGGTTTTTGATGAGAACAACACCAGCTTCGTATCTGTTACCCAGCATTTTAACACTAAAGATTCTATGGGGCGGTTAACCTTGAATATCCTCTTAAGCTTTGCCCAGTTTGAACGTGAAGTCACTGGTGAGCGTATCAGGGATAAATTTGCAGCTTCAAAAATGAAAGGCATGTGGATGGGTGGGCCACCCCCACTAGGCTATGATGTGATTGAACGTAAACTCATCACCAACCACAAAGAAGTAAAGCTGGTAACACACATTTTTGAACGATTCATTGCCCTTGGCTCTATCGCTTTATTAGCGGCTGAATTAAATAAAAATGGCTACCGTACTAAATCTTACACCAGCCAAACTGGCAATAAACAAGGCGGTAAAATTTTCAGTGCCAATGCCCTTAGAACCATCCTTAAAAATCGCCTTTACTTGGCGGAGGTACACCATAAAGATAAATATTACCCCGCCCAGCATCAGGCTATTTTAACCCAAGAAATATTCGATAATGCTCAGGCTGTATTTATTGAAAGCCCTGCAAAGAAGCGCAAACGTACTATCAAAGCCAAATCAGAGGCTCTGCTTAAGGGAATAATTGTTTGCGGTGGCTGTGAAAGTGCTATGTCACCAACGCATACGAAGAAGAAAAACAAACAATACCATTACTATGTGACCAACTCTTACCGTATGAGTACTTGCGGGGAATGTCCTGTTTCCAGAGTGCCTGCCGGTGAAATTGAATCTGTAGTTATGGGGCACTTAGAAGCTGTTTTTTCAACGCCTAAAATATTGATAGAGATATGGCGGAAAATGCACCAGAAAGATAAGCATTTCCAAGAAAATGATTTACATGAAGCGCTCCATAAACTTGGCTCTTTTTGGACGTACCTATTTCCTGCAGAAAAGAAGCGTATTACGCACCTTCTAATTGATCGGGTGGTCGTACGTTCTCAGGGTATTGATATTGAATATCGATCACAAGGTCTGGAAAACATAGTGAATGAAATCCAGCAGGCCATTAACGATAATAACAAAATAAGGGAAATACAGGCATGAGTTTGCAATTAAAAGAGAACGAGCAAAAAATAGTTGTGCATATACCTATGGCACTCAAAACATGGGGTGGCAAAAAGGTTATTGTTGGCCCCACCGGGCAAGACTTGCGTAAGCTAGACCGAGAAACCCGCAAAGATGAAAAGCTAATAAAAGCACTTGGCCGTGCCTACAAGTGGCATAAATGGCTAGAAACAGGCAAATGCTCTAGTGCAGAAGATATTAGCCAAATTGAGAATATTAATAAATCTTATATTATCAAAATTATGCGTTTAATGAAGCTTTCTCCTAAAATTATTGAAGCTGTTTTAGATGGTCGTCAACCTGATAATTTTGGGCTTTCATCGGTAGAACATTCTTTCCCTATGTTGTGGTCAGAACAGGAACAAAAATTCCAATTCCTTCAAAAATAACTCTTATCCATACTACCAATATCATCATACATTCCTAAATTCAGAAATGCCTACTTGTAGTTGTAAATCAATGAAGTAAGGCACTTTACGTCTATTTCCCCCTTTATGCATATCTAGCTTAATTATTAAACCCTTTCAATGGGTTGCGCTCTTGCATCTTTTCTTCTTAGGGGAGCCTCGGCTCCACAACCGAACTAAGAGGAAAATAAGATGTCGAATAACCGCTATAGCGGCGTAGACTCCTACGCCGCTATTTTTATTGCATATAAAGTGAAACTATTAATCAGAACCCCACTTTTTAATCCATCAGATTATGAAGATTTAGAGCAAGACCTAATGCTTGCATATTTATACGCAAGGCCAAGCTTTGACTGTAAAAAGGGTCATTTAAAAAGCTTTATTAAAGCCGCTGTGAATAACCATGCAAAAAATATCTTAATTGAAGCTGAGCGTCAAAAACGCTGGACAGGTGAAAAGGATATTTCATTTCAAATGGTATCTGAAGAAAACCCCAGCAGTACATTGCTAGACGAAACTATGAGTGATGATGGCTTTTGTGGTGATGTTTTTTCAAACCTTAGCATTGCTTCAATTGAATTGGAATTGGATATCCAAACCCTTCTTGAAAGGATGCCTGCCGATTTAAAACAAACTTTTCATTTGTTACAAAAGTATTCTGTTACTGATGCTGGCAAGGTTTTAAATATCCCACGAACAACTATGTCTAGCCGTGCTAAACGCTTAAGAAGGTATCTGGAGGAAGAGCTATTGAAGAAATAACTTCATCTTTTTTATATGCCTCGTCGTCGTTTTCAAAAGGAAAACTGTACCAGCCTTATAGGACAAACAAATTCTATTAAGGAAGGTAAAAATGAAAGCAAAAACAAAAAAATATGATGCTGTATTTAAATGGGTTCAATACACACCTATTGGCAATATCAAAAAGCTAAATGACGAGGATCTTATACAAATAAGACAAGATCTCATCAAGGAAGTGCGAGAAGTTGGGCGTGCTCTTCAGTGGGTTGAAGGCATTGTTAAATTGAAGGTGATAGAACGCAAGAGCCAGCCTCAAAAAAGTAAGGAGGTTCGTTCATGAGCAATGATAAAGATATCAGTATTAAGCAGAAATATGTTGAGGAACGTATTCGTGAGGCAGAACGGACTTTGCGTAAACTGCCAGAAGAAAAAATTCAAGGATATTTCAGTGCTTGGCCCGCCATAAAGCATGATGCAGTTGAACTGCTCAATATGGAAAAGAAAGTCCACTTCCCACCACTCCCCGAAGAAATAGACGAAATGGAAGTGGTACTGTTCAAGTGGCTACCAATGCTTGAGCCTGTAGAACGTAAAATCGTCTGGCTACGTGCTGAACGCATACCATGGAAGGTTATCTGTGCCACTTTCGGCGTTGGGCGTACCAAGGGCTGGGAAATGTACAAATGTGCCTTAGGTAAAATTACAGCACGCATATGAAGCCAACCTTTGCCCCCATTCCAAATCATATTCTGCGTAATCGTGATCTGAGTCACGGCGCTAAGCTGTGCTGTGCACGATTGATTCAATATGCGGGCAAAACGGGCAAATGTTACCCTAAACTGTCCACTATAGCTGATGAGCTGGGTATGTCTGTGCGTGCGGTACAAAGATTCGTCTCGGAGCTTGAATTTCATGCCTTGCTTGAAACAAAACGCCGTGGGCGTGGGCAGTCGAATGTGTACCTGCTAGATAAGTCGTTATTTATCCACAATTTTATACAAGACACGCCAGAAGTGGCATCTCTAAACACGCCGAAAGTGGCCACTCTAGATGTGCCAGAAGTGGCGTGTCCATATAAATAGAAAAGATAATATTAAAAAATAACTAGAAGAAAAAACAAAATAGCCTGTGGATAACCGCGAAAAACAAGGCAAAAAAAAGAATCTTATTCACTTGATAAGCCTCGTAAATGAAGCGTTACTGGTGTTAACAACGGAGGAGAATAAATGACAAATACACAAGAAAAACGAATAGCGCTGGACGCTTTTATAGAGCACAAAGCTCGCATTGATAAGATGCTGGAGCGCCTGCAAGCAGCAAGCGCAGATCACTTTGAAATAAATCCAGATAGCATTAACTGGTCTGACGTTGGCAGCTTGGCAGATATTGCTAACGATCTTCAGAACATCACTGACCGTGTTTGCAAGGAGGATGAATATGCCTAAAGCTATTCAACAACAAACCGACCAGCTTTTAGCTGAAATCGCCAAGAAGCACTTGAACATTGAAACACTAGAAACCAGAAACAGTGATAGCTTAGATTTTCATGATATATCTGTTTGGTCTTTGAAAGATGCGATAGAAGCTGCCTATAAGGCAGGAGAACAATCAAAAGGCTAATGTATCTTATTTTTATCGTTAAGCGGGCTAATGTATAGAATTGTTTACATTAACATCTATTTTTGAGCATTTTAATAACCATTGAGAAAGTAAATATGGGAAGAAAAAAGATAACATTATCTCCAGTGCTTGAAGAGTTACTACCACGCGTCGGTGAAAACATTAAACTGGCACGCCTGCGCCGTAAAATTACAGCAAGCATGTTGGCTGAACGTGCCGGCATGACACGCACAACTCTGCGCAAGATTGAAAACGGCGATAGTGGTGTAACATTTGGTGCATATGCCAGTGTGCTGTTTTGCCTTAAACTAGAAAAAGACTTATTGCTTTTGGCTAAAGACGATACGCTGGGCCGAAAATTACAGGATATTGGGCTTACTCTTCCAAAACAACGCGTGGCTAAAAAACGCTAATCCGCACACATTTTTCATAAAAATACCATTTTCACGCACGTTTTTCATGGTCTGCGCATATCTTGCAAGAATTTCTTATATATTTCTTGCAAATATAAAAGTTTGTTTTATAATTTGTAAAAGATGAATTTATATAAACAAGGCTAAGGTTTACAATGAAACATATTAACAGGCACATCAGAAACAAGCTTCTTAAGGCATTAGATGTTAGCCCCGTCGTATTCCTAAATGGCCCTCGTCAGGCTGGCAAAAGTACGTTGGTTCAAGCTATATCAAAAAAAGAATACCCCGCCGAATATGTAACATTTGATAGCACAACACAAATGGCCGCCGCCGCGAATGCACCGGAAAGTTATCTTAAGGAACGTAAGGGCGCTTTGATTATTGATGAGGTACAACTTGTTCCTGAGGTTTTTAGAGCTTTAAAGGTAGTTGTTGATGAGTTAAGGCAGGAGCATGGTTCAGAGCTTAAAGGACGTTTTCTTTTAACAGGTTCTGCCAACATTATGGCTCTTCCTAAATTATCAGACCCGTTGGTCGGACGTATGAACGTACTGACGCTTTACCCTATCTCTAGTGCAGAGGCTCTAAACGGTAACGGTGATTTTATTGAGAGGCTGTTTAATAAAGATTTTGAGGCTGATACTGGAAAGCAGAAACTTTCGGATGTTATTCGTACTGCGACATTCCCTGAAATATCTGGGGCAGATATTCACGAGCGAACAACTTGGTTTGATGGCTATTTAACCACTATTTTACAAAGAGATGTCCGTGCTTTAGCTGAAATTGAAAAGCTAAGCACGCTTCCTAATTTGCTTCGTATTCTGGCTAATCGAGCGGGTGGCCTTGTAAATGATGCTGATATTTCACGTGATGCCGGCTTGAATACTGTAACATCACGCAATTACAAAACATTGCTTAAGATGCTGTTTTTGACCTTTGAGTTAGCGCCATGGTATCGCAATATTGGCAAGCGTCTTGTTAAATCACCAAAAGGGTATATGACGGACACTTTACTGTTGTGTCATCTATTGCAGTATGAGTTAAGTGACCTTGAGAAAAACAGGCCAGAACTTTTTGGACACGTCCTTGAAAATTTTGTGGCAACAGAACTGATCAAGCTAATGACATTCCGTGATGATAAAATGGATTTATTCCATTTCAGAACAAGCGATAATAAAGAAGTTGATTTTGTTTTAGAAAAGCCAAATGGGCAAATTGCTGCTATTGAAGTTAAACAGCGTGACAGCGTTTCAAAAGTTGATTTCAAGGGACTGGAAGAGCTGCAAAGCATCACAGGTGCGGATTTTATCTGCGGTATTGTGTTGTACCGTGGTCGTGACGTTGTTCCGTTTGGTCAGAACCTTTGGGCTATTCCTATGAGTAATTTGTGGGGATAAGAAATGTCATCAATTATTTTAAAAAGAAGATCTGAAGCTAAAGGTACCTTATCAAATATTTTTGATAAAGGAGAACTTGGCCTTATTATACACTACTCTTGCGAAAGCTTTTACGACAGAACTGATGGGAAAACACCTCGTGTCACAGCCATAGTTCTTAGAAATATTACATCCGCCCAGACACATTCATTTTCTATACACTTAGAGGCAGAACTCAAAGGAGTTAATGTTGATAAAATTGAAGATAAGTATGATTCATTAGAAAAGTCTATGCTTGATAAATTCTTTTCTTTCATCAAGGAACACCAAGCATACCATTACGTACACTGGAATATGCGTGATGGCAATTATGGCTTTCAAGCCATAGAACAGAGGTATAGAGTTTTGGGAGGTAACCCAGAATTTATTGTATCAGACACTCATAAGCATGACCTGTCTAGGGTGCTCATATCAATTTATGGTAAAGGGTATATAGGTCACCCACGACTGGAAAAATTAATTGAAAAAAATCATATCCAACCTCTAGATTTTTTAAAGGGAGCAGAAGAAGCTTCGGCATTTGAAAATAAAGAGTTTGTTAAGTTGTATCAATCAACTCTTCGGAAAACTGATATATTAGCTAATATTGCTCAGTTAGCCTATGAGGAACAATTAAAAACTCTTTCAACATGGAAAGACCTATATGGCGGATATAAAACCTTATTTATGGAAACAATAAAAACCCATTGGATAGTATCTTTAATAGGTTTTATCAGCGCTATTGCTGGAATATTTGCTTTTTTAAAATAAAAAAATGTTCGCGAACATATTAGTTCTGGACATCACGAACAAAAACAGCCCATTCTATAGGTACGCTCGCTAGAGTTAACTTTACACCGCAGGACACCCTGCGGTTTTGTCGTTTTGTATCCCCTAAATGATTAAAAGGTACTCGGCGGGCTTTATGTGTATGCGGCAGGCTTGGGCGCAGTATTTCTTTAGTGACTGCGTAAATTTTTGTTTACGCACTTGGTGCAAATTTACGCACCTAAACTTAATTTAATCAATATGTTATTGGGTGCGTAAACAAACTTTGTTTACGCACTTTTGTGTACCAAGATCCAAAACTGGATCTTTTATTTACGCGCCCCTAAGAATTGGAAAAAATATGGCCAAACAAAATCTTAAAATTGAGCAGTTACAGCCTGAAAAGCTAACACCGTATATTGGCAATGCTCGCACCCATACGCCTGAACAAATTGGGCAAATTGCTGGTTCTATTGCGGAGTTTGGTTTTGTTAATCCTATTTTAATTGGTGAAGACGATGTTATTATTGCCGGTCATGGTCGGCTACTTGCAGCACAAAAGCTTGGGTTAGAATCTGTTCCTGTTATTCGTTTGGACCATTTAAGCAAGGCACAGAGGCAAGCATTGGTGCTAGCAGATAATAAAATCGCAGAAAATGCTGGCTGGGATGAAGATTTACTACGGTTAGAACTTCAAGCACTAGAAGAAGCCAACTTTGATTTGGATGTTATCGGATTTAGTGAAACAGAGTTAGATGATCTCTTTGCTGGTTTAGATGATGAAGATAATACCGAAGGTGAAAACGAAGTCCCAGAAATACCAACTGAACCTATCAGTAAACTTGGCGATGTATGGATTTGCGGAAACCACCGTGTATTATGCGGTAGTGCAACAGAACTGACCGATGTTGAAAAGGTTATGGATGGAGGGCTTGCTGATATGACTTTCACCGACCCGCCGTACAATGTGAATTACGCAAATTCGGCCAAGGATAAAATGCGTGGCACAAACCGTCCCATTAAAAACGATAACCTCGGCGAAGAGTTCCAAGCATTTTTACATGATGCCTGCTCAAACATGCTTAAAGTAAGCAAAGGTGCGCTTTATATCTGTATGAGTTCGAGCGAACTTCATACCTTGCATTCAGCCTTTACACAGGCTGGTGGCCGTTGGTCAACCTTTGTTATCTGGGCAAAAAATCATTTCACTATGGGGCGTGCTGATTATCAGCGTCAGTATGAGCCTATGCTTTATGGTTGGAAAGATGGCAACGACCATTTTTGGTGTGGTGCACGTAACCAAGGTGATGTTTGGTTTATAAACCGCCCAGTTGCAAACAAACTCCACCCAACGATGAAACCCGTTGAACTGGTGGAACGAGCTATTTTAAATTCTAGCAAAACGAAAGATGTTGTGTTGGATAGTTTCGGTGGTAGCGGTACTACCATGATTGCCTGTGAAAAAACCAACCGCCACGCCCGCCTCATTGAGCTTGATCCTAAATATGTGGATGTCATCGTTCAACGTTGGCAGGAGTTTACTGGGGAAGAAGCAATACTTCTCGCAACTGGCGAAGCATTTACAAAAAAACAAGGAAAAGCACATGCCAACTAAAATAAAAAAGCAAACCAAAACAGATATGATTCTAGCCATGTTAAAAGAACCAAAAGGCACAACTATTGCTAAAATTGCAGAGGTAACTGGCTGGAAGGTTCATACCGTACGCGGCAGCTTGGCTAATCTGAAAAAGAGCCGTAATTTAGACATTACTAGCAAGCGTATAGAAAATGAACGCCGTTATTTTTTACAAGAAACACCAACTGAAAGTAAATAAATGGGGCTTTCTATCAGAGGCTATGCCAAACATCGTGGCGTAACTGAAGGTGCAGTACGATATGCCCTAAAGTCTGGGCGTATTACCAGAGGAAGTGATGGTAAAATCGACCCAATAAAAGCGGATAGCTCATGGGAGGATAATACCAATCATGCCAAACGCCACCGTGGGGCATTTGCCGATATGGCTACGGATGAAGCAACCTCTACTCCACCAGTAAAAAATACGCCCGCAAAACATAGCTCTATCGCCACCTATCAGCAGGCCAAAGCACTGGATATGGTAAACAAAGCAAAAATTGGTCGCATGCAACTGGAGGAGCTAGAAAAGAAACTTATAGACCGTGAAAAAGCACTAAAAACAGTATTTTCCTTGGCACGCCAATTTAGAGATTCATGGACTCAGTGGCCTGCACGTATTTCCTCGCAACTTGCAGCAGAAACGGGTGCAGATCCGCATAAACTGCATTTAGGGTTGGAGAAATATGTCCGAGAACAACTTGAAGCAACAGCAGATATTTCAACAAAGCTCGAATAATTTCTATGGCCTTGATGATATTTTACAAACTTGGGCAGCTGGCCTACGCCCTGAGCCACTTTTAAAGGTATCCGAATGGGCAGATGAGCACCGCATGCTTTCGCAAAAGTCTGCGGCGGAGGCTGGACGTTGGAAAACTTCTCGTACGCCATATTTAAAAGAAATTATGGACGAGCTTTCACCATCATCACCAACCCAACGTGTGGTTTTTATGAAAGGTGCACAAATTGGCGGAACGGAAGCTGGCAACAATTGGATAGGTTATGTAATGCACATGGCGCCGGGGCCAATGCTGGCGGTTGCGCCAACGGTTGAGCTTGCTAAGCGCCAATCAAAGCAACGAATTGATCCAATGCTGGATGAAATGCCAATATTGCGTGAAAAGGTTAAGCCTGCTCGATCACGTGATAGCGGTAACACAGTTCTTTCCAAGGATTTTATTGGAGGTGTTTTGGTGCTTACTGGGGCGAACTCTGGTGTTGGTTTACGTTCCATGCCAGCCCGATATTTATTTATGGATGAAGTTGATGGGTTTCCGGGTGATGTTGACGGCGAAGGTGATCCAATTTTGCTGGCAGAGCGCAGAAGTGCCACCTTTAAACGTCGGAGAAAAATATTTTTAGTGAGTACGCCAACAGTAAAAGGTATATCGTGCATTCAGCGAGAATTTGAAGGCTCAGATATGCGTTACTTCTTTATGCCTTGCCCTGATTGCGGTCATTTTCAACACCTTAAATTTGCTCAGCTTAAATGGCCTGAAGGCAAACCTAAAGAAGCTAAATACAGCTGTGAATGTTGCGAGTTTTTAATAGAAGAGCAGCATAAAGAAGCCATGCTTGCAGCTGGTGTTTGGCGACCAACTGCTGAAAAAGAAAGTGACACCAAAGGCTATCATTTATCCTCACTTTACAGCCCCGTGGGTTGGTTTAGCTGGGCAGATGCTGCCGCAATGTTTGAACAAGCTAAAAAACACCCTGATTTAATGAAAGGCTTTGTAAACACCGTACTTGGTGAGCCGTTTGAAGAAGAACACGAAGCACCCGAATGGCAACGTATTTATGAACGCAGGGAAACTTATCAGCAAAGCAAAATTCCAGATGGCGGGCTGTTTTTAACTGCTGGTGTTGATGTGCAAAAAGACCGTTTAGAATGTGAAGTTGTAGCATGGGGCAGAAACAAAGAAAGCTGGTCGGTTGATTATATCGTTTTAGATGGTGACACTGCTCGCCCTGAGGTTTGGCAACGTTTAAGCCATATTTTACAGCGTGATTGGGTTCACGTTAGTGGTAATACGATGCCAATTCGAGTAATGGCAGTTGATAGTGGTTATGCTACCCAAACGGTTTATGACTGGGTAAAACAGCACCCGCAGGCGACTTGGGGTGGTTCTGGTGCAAGAGCATCTCAACCAAGAACAGCAGTTGCCATTAAAGGTCAAGCCCG
>JAPKEQ010000006.1 GCA_028821995.1 Alphaproteobacteria bacterium | reverse complement strand
ACGATGGTTTCATCGGCTTCAATATCAAGGACACTATCAACTAATAGAATGGGCTCGCGGTGCGGCAAAAGTTCGCGCACATTATACTGCGTGAGAGGTTCTTTAACGAGTGCGACCATTCAGGTTACTTTCCTTTATTTCTAGATTTCATCATACGCATAAGTGTTGCGTTCATGCGGCGCCATTCTCTAATTGGAAGAGCTGGTAAACCGCCCCAAGTTTCGCCAGGGTTTGTAATAGACTTAGTAACACCGCTACGGCCAGCAAGCGTGGTGCCATCTGCAATGCTGAGATGACCTGCAATCGCGCTCTGTCCGCCCACAATAATACCATTACCAAGTGTTGTACTACCTGCAATACCAGCTTGTCCTGCTATCATGCAGAACATACCAATTTTTACGTTATGTGCAATTTGAACTTGATTATCAAGTTTGCAGCCATCACCAATAATAGTGTCATCTAGTGCACCGCAATCTATTGTGCAATTTGCGCCGAGTTCAACATGGTTGCCAATAACAACACCGCCCACTTGAGGCACTTTAATGACGCCAGTATCTGTAGGAGCAAACCCAAAGCCGTCCTGCCCTGTTTTTACGCCAGAATGGAAAAGGCAATGCGCGCCAACGGTTGTTTTTTGAAGAACACTCCCCGAACCAATGCGTGTGCCCTCACCAATGGATGTGCCTTTTTTAAGAACCACATGAGAATCAATAATGCAGTTTTCAGCAACAGTCACACCTTCTTCAATAACCACATAAGGGCCAATTTCAGCTGAAGGAGCAACGGCTGCATCAGCATGAATCACTGCGCTGCTATGAATACCCGCGATGGCTTTAGGTGCAGGATGAAACATTGTGAGAGCTACAGCAAAAGCCGCATAAGGATTATCTACAACAAGAGGAATTACATGTGCTGGTAAAAACGCTGCATCTTTAGGGCTAACAAGAACAGCAGTTGCGCCTGTTCTCTCAGCATCTGAGGCATATTTAGAATTACTCAGAAAGCTAATGCTCCCCTCGTTTGCGTTTTTGAGTGTCTTGACACCATAAACTGAAACCCCTTCATGGGCTTCAGTAATTGGCGCTTTTACCGCCTTTGCAATGTCTTTTAACTGTCTCATATGTACCTGTGTATAAAGACTCTAGGCTTATTTGTCTAGTTTTTGGTTGGCGCGTTTAAGAACTTCATCACTTATATCAATGTTCTCTTTGCTGTAAAGGAGTAGAGAGTTTGCAATTACAGCCTCATAACCTTCCTCTTTAGCAACTTCTTCAACAACGGCACGTACAACATCTGTAATTTCCTTACGGAGCTTCATGTTTGAACGATCAATGTCTTCTTGAATTGCTTGCGCTTTATTGCGGTACTCACGCAGTGAACTGCGAAGTTTGTCTTGCTCATCCATAAAGACAGTTTCACTCACAACACCCTTTTTCTTCTCAAGGTTGCTTTGTTGTTTTTCAATGCGCTTTTCCATTGCATTGATTTCTTGCTGAGCTGTATCTGTTTTCTTTTGCAAGGCTTTCATAGCGCGCTTAGCTGCATTGGTTTGATTTACAATACCTTGTGCATCCACCGTTGCAATGGTTTGCGCTTGCGCTACCGTGAGAACAGCAAGGCTTAAAGTTACAGAAAGAAGAATTGGTTTTAGCATATTTGTTTTTCCTTATGTCTTAGAAACGTGTTCCGAAAGAGAAGCTGAAAATTTGTTTTTCATCTTCTGGAGCTTTAGAGATTGGGAAGCCGAGCTCAAAGCGGAGCGGGCCAAGTGGGCTCTGCCAGAAAGCACCTACACCAGCGCTAAGGCGGTATTTTTTGCTATCTGTTACGCCGCCAAGACCATCGTCGTCAAAGTCTGTCACGATCGCACCATCTTGGAATATAAGACCGCGCACACCCATCTCTTTAAGCTCTGCCCCAAGCGGGAAGCTTACTTCAATGTTGTGACCAGCCATAAGACGTCCACCAAGGGCATCCCTTGTTGAGCTATCACGTGGGCCAATACCACCAGTATCAAACCCGCGCATTGTGTTTCCACCAGCTTGGAAGTTTTCATAAAGTGGTAGTGTGTTGCCAAGGTCGCTAATCATACCAGCGCGCCCTCCAAGAGAGAGGATAAAGTCATCGTTGCGTGCAAGGCGTCTGTGCCATGCCGCACTAGCAAGTCCTTTAAGGTAATCAACGTCGCTGCCAAGACCAGAGTACTCAAGAGTAAACGAGGTTCTGTGCCCATGTGTAGGAAGAAGACGGCTATCACGTGTATCAAGAGCAATCGTGTTCGCAAGCGTAATTGAGTTACGTTTACCTTCATCGCGTCTAACAAATTGAGAGGCACCAGAATCAACATTTTCAATCTTCACATCTTTATACCCAAGAGAGACTGTGTTACGAGCAAATTCATTAAGCTTTGTTGCAAGCTTAACAGCAGCACCTGTACGGCCAAGGTCATATGAAGCTTCGCTTTGGAAGTCACGGCGCTCATTGAACAGGTCAATTCCTGCACCGAGCTCACGGTTCATAAAGTATGGCTCAAAGAAGCTCAGGTTAAAGTCTTGTCTTTTGCTTGAAATTGCAAAATCAAGGTTTACATCCTGCCCTTTACCAAGGAAGTTACGCTCACGAATACTTGCACTTGCAAGAGCGCCTTCATAAGTAGAGAAACCAGCACCAACGTTAACTTCACCAGTGCTTTGCTCAGCAACATGAATATTCAGGTCCATACGATCTGGGTCATCTGATTGAGAGCGTGTGACTTGAACATCTTCAAAGAATCCAAGGTATGTAAGACGATCTTTAGAACGTTTAAGCTTCGTACTTGAGAATGCATCACCTTCTGCAAAGCGAAGCTCGCGGCGAATCACTTCATCGCGCGTACGATCGTTACCTGTAATATTCACACGGTCAATGTAAACACGCGGTCCAGGAACGACATTAAAGATAATACCTACTTTTTTCTCTGCTTCATCTTGAGAAAATTCAGGCTGAACATCCAGGAATGCAAAACCTTGAGAGCCTAGATAATCAATAAGGCCATCAATGTTATCTTCAACTAAGCGGCCGTTGTAACGTTCGCCAGCATCAATATTAATTTGTGTTTTAAGTGTTTCAACATCAATCCCCTGCTCTTTAGCAGCAACGTTAACATCTACGTTACCAAAGTCGTAAACAGGGCCTTCATGCATTGTAAATGTAATGAAGAAGTTTTTCTTATCTTTAGAAAGCTCAGTAACAGCCGAAACAATATTAAAATCAGCAAAACCATGCTCTAGGTAAAACTTACGAAGTAGGTCTTTATCTACTTCAACCTTCTCAGGGTGATACACATCAGCGCTTGAGATAAAGCGCCACCAAGCACTTTCTTTCGTACGCACAATACCGCGAAGATCTGAATCAGAGAATTTATCGTTTCCTACAAATGAGATACGACGAATTTTTGTTTTTTCGCCTTCTGTAATGTTGTAAACAACATCAACGCGGTTTTGATCGCGCTTAATAATTTGTGGCTTGACGTCTGTGAGGTAATGTCCGCGGCTACGGTATGCTGCTTGAATTTCACTTACATCTTTTTGAATTTTACCAGGTGTGTAAATTGAACGAGAGCGAAGAGATACGATATCTTTTAGAATATCTTCATCAATTTCATCACCACCTTCAAAGGCAACTTTGTTTACAAGAGGGTTCTCTTTTACAGAAATACTGAGGTTTTTACCATCCCAGAAAACTTCAACATGCTCAAACAGACCTGTGCTGTAGAGTGTTTTAATCATTGAGTTTGCCATACGTGGCTCGTATGTATCACCTTTGCTTACGCTAAGGTAATTACGAACAGTCGTGCTTTCTACGCGTTCGTTTCCTTTAACATCAATAGATTGAACTGATTGTGCAAAAGTGCTCCCTGCTATAAAAGCAGAGAGAACTAAAGTTGCAATAAACGGTGCTTTTTTAAAGCTTCTCATTATTATTCTCCCGTTTGAGTTTCTGGAGAGATTGTCTGAACACTCTCTTCTAAAGTTTCTTTTTGAGGTTTATCAAAGAACCCGTTTACTTCACGTCTAATATCATTACCAATTGCAAGTGTCATGAGAACAACAATGGCTGCAAAACCAACTTGGGTTGCTTTCTCTTGAGATTTTTCGCTTACTGGAGACCCTTTAAGGATTTCGATAAAGTAAAATAGCAAGTGGCCACCATCCAGAATAGGCACTGGGAAAAGGTTAATAATTGCGAGGTTAATAGAGATAATTGACATAAAGATAAGCAGCGGATACAGACCGGTTTCCGCAGCTTGCGCCGACATTTTAGCAATCATCACAGGGCCGCCAAGGTTTTCATGGCCAATGCTACCTGTAATAAGCTTACCAAACGCTTGAAGCGTAAGGCCGATATACTGGTTTGTACGGCTAAATCCGCGCTCAAGGCCACCAATAAGGCCATGGTTTACAGTTCCATAAGCAGATGCCGGAGAAATACCAGCAAACGGTACACTTACAGTTTCGCCAAAGTGGTTTGTTCTCTCGTTAAGTTCTGGTGTAAGAATAATGTTTCTTGAAGTTTCTGTATCAGTGTTAAGCACAGAAAGAGACATGGCGTTACCACCGCTAGAAACAATTGTTTCTGTAAGCTGTTCCCAGCTTTTTACTTCGACGCCATCAATTTTTTGGATCAAATCATTGGGCATAAGACCAGCACTTTCAGCTGGCATTCCAGCTATAACAGCACCAATTTTAGGCAGCATAACTTGCTCACCTGAAACAGCAAAAAGCCCCATAAGTGCGCCGTAAGCGAACAAAAAGTTTGCAAGAGGCCCTGCAAACACAATGAAAATACGCTGCCACACATTTTTGTGTGCAAATGATTCATGTTCGTTATCTGTTGTTACGCCCTCTTCTGTGCCTTGCCCCAGCATTTCCACATATCCGCCAAGCGGTACAAGTGAAAATTTCCAGCGTGTATCATGTTTGTCGGTCCAACCAAAAAGCTCTTTACCAAAACCAATAGAAAAGCTTTTTACGTTTACGCCGCAAATACGTGCTGCTTTGTAATGGCCATACTCGTGTACAAACACAAGAACACTCAATACAAGGATAAAAATGAATGCAATCCAGAGCTGATCGCCCATTGGAAGTGCGTTAATAAGAATTTCAAAAATTTCTAGTAGGACGTCCATAGAATACTGTTCTTTATTTTATATATAGCTATGGCTAATACTTTAGAGAAAGTCACAAAAAACACAAGGGGAATTATTGCTTTAATGCAACAGGATTGCACAGGGATTAAGCAGATGCAGTACTGCCACCAAAGCGGCGATTTCGACTTTTAAAGGCTGTTAAAATCTCATCTAGGTCTGCTTCCTTAAACGCAGGCCAAGGTTTTTGGGTAAAGAAAAGCTCCGCATAAGCCATTTGCCAGAGCAGGAAATTAGAGAGACGCTGCTCCCCACTGGTACGAATTAACATGTCCACATCAGGCAGTCCTGCTGTATCAAGGGAAGCTTCAAATCTATCAGCATCACCGCCAGAAGCTTTAACAGCGCGAAGAATCTCATCGCGACCGCCATAGTTAATTGCAATACAAACGCTCATACCTTTATTTTCTGATGTATCAGCTTGCATTTGAGCAAGGCCGCTAACAATATCTTCTGGAAGCATGTCATCTTCGCTATTACCCAGGTGTACAAAACGCAAGTCGTTCTCTTTAAAAAACTTGGCTTCTTTTTTGAGAAAAACCCTCAAAAGTTTCATAAGAGCCATCACCTCTTCATCGCTCCGTTTCCAGTTTTCTGTAGAAAACGCGTAAAAACTGAGGGCCTCAATACCTCTCTCAGCCGAAGCTTTAACCATATCTTTAAGGGTGTTTGCACCACGGCGATGTCCTTCCACTACGGGAAGCATGTTTGATTTGGCCCAGCGGCGATTGCCGTCCATGATAAATGCAATATGGCGCGGTGTTTTAGTCATTCTTAATTGTCCCTTGATGGAAAATCATTTGCCACTCCCTCTCCTCTTTTTTCCAAAGAGAGCTTCTGAGTGCTTTTCGTTCTATTGTATCATTTTTAGGTATAGAAATTGTTTCATATGTCACTTGAGCAAGGTCATGGCTGAGCAGCCTTACATTGAAATTTTTAGTTTTATATGTGGAGCCATCAGGCATGTATCCTTTAAAAGCATCAAGGATTGCTTGCTTGCCATAGCTACCACCAGATTGTGAGTACTCAAGAAAATCGTCATGAATGAGTGTATTCAGCCTTTCTTGAGAGGCGCGCACTTCATCATCAAGCAGTGCTTTTTCTAAATCAATGATAAGCGCGTTTAGATGATTCATTTTTTCACTTTCTTACTCAATATAAAAAAAGGGCTGAAATAAACAGCCCTTTTGAAGATACCAGAATGACTTAAACCGTCATAATATCTTTTTCTTTACTCTCTAGCGTAGAATCAATAAAAGCAACTTTATCATCAGTAATCTTCTGAATATCACCTTCCATGCGGCGTTGATCATCTTCAGTAATTTCACTTGCAGCTTTTTGCTTTTTCACAGTGTCCATACCGTCACGGCGTACGTTACGGATGCTCACACGTGCATTTTCTGCGTATTTGCGTGCCACTTTAATAAGATCAGCGCGACGCTCTTCCGTTAGGTCTGGCAGGTTAATAAAGATTGTATCCCCGTCACTGCTTGGGTTAAGGCCAAGTCCGCTTTCACGAATTGCTTTTTCAACGGCAGGAACAAGTGTTTTATCCCAGACTTGCACGCTAAGACGGCGCGCATCAGGTACATTCACGTTACCAACTTGTGTAAGTGGAGACATCGCGCCGTAAGCTTCAACAGTTACAGGCTCAAGTAAATCTGCAGAGGCACGGCCTGTTCTGAGACCAGCAAATTCTTTAGAGAGAGCCGCAATGGCTCCGTCCATACGTGTTGTCATATCTTTCATAAGTTCAGCAGACATAATGCGCTTCCTTTTTCTTTAAAAATCGTTTAATTAACCGGTTACAACAGTGCGTCTTGTTTCGCCTTTAAGGGCTTTCATAAAGCCACCCTTCTCTGATGAATCACACACCATAAGCGGTAAGTTATGCTCGCGGCAGAGTGCAATGGCAGAGCCGTCCATAACTTTAAGATTATCCACAAGAATATCTTTGTAGGTAATTGTGCTCAAATGCTTTGCTGAAGGATCTTTTTTAGGATCCGCTGTGTAGATACCATCAACTTTGGTTGCTTTAACAAGGATATCTGCACCAACTTCTACAGCGCGCAATGCGCCGGCTGTATCTGTGGTGAAGAATGGATTTCCTGTTCCGCCAGCAAAAATAACAACGCGCTTTTTCTCCATATGGCGAATCGCGCGGCGGCGAATATAAGGCTCTGCAACAGATTGCATCTCAATTGCGCTCATCACACGTGTGTAAACGCCTTTTTGCTCAAGCATACTTTGCATAGCCAGAGCATTAATAACGGTACCAAGCATCCCCATGTAATGGGCTTGCGCTTCTTCAAAGCCGGCCTCTGCCGCTTCACTTCCGCGTATAATGTTACCAGCACCTAAAACAACACCGACCTCCGCACCAGCATCATAGAGAGTTTTAATTTCTTCAGCTAAATGAGCAATATCATTTACTGAAAGGATTTCATCTCCATCTCCTCCCAAACGTTCACCAGAAAGTTTGAGGAGGATGCGCTTATACGGTAGGTCGGTCACTTGTTTTTATCTTTCTTTTGGTCCGAGAACCAGGCCTTATTTAGCCCGCAGAAACAGCAGCAACTTCAGCTGCGAAATCTTCTTCTGCTTTCTCGATGCCTTCACCAAGACCAAAGCGTGTATACCCTTTAAGAGTCGCGCCAGCTTCAGTAATAACTTGGCCTACTTTTTTATCTGTATCCATGATGAAAGCTTGGTCTACAAGACAAACTTCACCGTAGTATTTGTTTACGCGACCTTCAACGATTTTCTCGATGATGTTTTCTGGCTTACCAGAAGACTTGGCTTGATCCATAAAGATTGAACGCTCACGCTCAAGAGCATCAGCATCAACACTTGTACGGTCCATGTAAAGTGGGTTAGCAGCAGCAATGTGCATTGCTACGTTTTTAGCAACTGTTTCAAGTTTGCCAGCATCAGCTGAGTCAGACTCAAGAGCCACAACAACACCAATTTTACCGCCCATGTGTACGTAAGATTTAACAACACCGCTTTCAACAGACCATGTAGAAGCACGACGAATGTTCATGTTCTCACCAATTTTAGCGATAAGGCCAGTCAGTGTTTCACCAACTGTAGCATCACCCATTGGAAGCGCTTTAATAGCTTCAACGTCTGTAGCGCCGTTTGTTGCAACAACTTCTGTTACTGCGTTTACAAAGCTAACAAACTCTTCGTTTTTAGCAACAAAGTCTGTTTCAGCGTTAATTTCAACAATCGCACCAGATGTGCCTGTTGATACTGCTGATACAAGGCCTTGGTTTGCTACGCGGCCAGCTTTTTTAGCTGCCTTAGCCATGCCTTTTGTACGCAACCAATCCATAGCGGCTTCGATGTCTCCACCGTTTTCGCTGAGTGCGTTTTTTGCGTCCATCATACCTGCGCCGCTCATGTCGCGCAGTTCTTTAACCATTGAAGCTGTAATTTGCATATCTAATATCCTTGAACTAAGAGTGTTTTGCCCCATTTTTTGGGTACACTCGTCTATTTCACTTTAAAACTTGCCTGAATAATACCTGATTTTATGAGGATTGCAAGCGATTTGGCTGAGTCTCTGCTACAAGCATGCAGACCTTTTCAGCTGTTGCTGGAGCAAGCCCTATCCCAACTTTATAATGCCCCGTTGCTACAATGGCTCCAAAGGTAGAATCTTCTCTATCAATATGGAACTTTCCATCTGGCCCTTTCGGGCGCGCACCACTCCAAACATACTTAATTTCACCATCTCTAAGAGCAGGTAAAACTTCGTAAGCTTTAGCAAGGAGGGTGTTATACCCTGCCTCATCTGGAAGCATGTGAACGGCCTTAGGTTCCGATGTTGCGCCAATGCGAATGGTCAGATCGTCATCCTGTATAATATAAAGCCCTTGGTGGCGGACAAGGTGAGAGATAACTTTTTTATCCATGTGGATGGCAACGCCCTGCCCTTTTACCGGAGTAACAGGTACACCTGGCGCAAGCCCTGTAGAGCCTAGACCAGCAGCAACCACAAAATCATCCACCACAAATGAACCGACAGACGCTGAAATTTCAAATTTATCTCCTTGCGGCCTTGCTTGCGTAATTGAAACACCGTTAAAAACATGAATATTATATTTTTTAAGGGCTTGCAGGAGAATTTTAACAAGATGAATCGGATTTATAGAACTCGTATCGTGACAAAATAGCGCACCAAAGCCTAGCGTTTCAACCTGAGGCTCAAGCGCTCTCACCTTCTCTTCTGTAAGATAATCAATAGAATTGGGATAGCCTTTTGCCATATCCCTTGTCATGCAGATCTCTTTTTCAGAGCGAAGGATCTGTACGCGCTTACATGCCTTATAAGGATGCGGAACACCGAGCTCTTCGGAGAGCTCCTTCATATAGTCAGGATATAGATCATGTGAGTGACGCTGAAAGACGGCCATATCTCCATCCTTATTTGGCGGAAGTGGCATGAGCGCGCCAATGGCAGCGCAGGTTGATTCTGAGCCGCAGGTCTTGTGACGCTCAAAGACAATAACGCTATGGCCTTCCCTTGCAAGGCGCCAAGCGCTCATAAGGCCAATAATGCCCCCACCAACAATTGCTACACTTTTTCTCATGAGTATATATATATCATCCCACCTGATTGAATACCAATTGATTTAAGGCAAGCACTGCCGATTTAAGAGGATGTTTTTATTTTATGAAGTTGTGGAAGCGTAAGTGTATGTGCATATACATGCGAACCGCAAAAGCTGAGAAAAATGAAAAGAGCGCTTAAATAAACAATTGGAACCAAAAAAGAGGAGCCGAAGCTCCCCTTTTTCAACCTTAACAACTTACGCTGTTGCAGTTGCAGTCTTTTTAGCTGCTGTTTCCTTAGCGGCAACAGGAGCGTCTTCAGTCTTTTTTGCAGTTGTCTTCTTAGCAGGAGCCTTCGTTGCGGTCTCCTTAGCTTTTTTAACAACCTTAGTCACTTTTTCAGCACCAGCTTTTTCTTCTGTCGCTTCAGTTGCGGCAGCAGCAGCGGCAGCTTTAGGTGAAAGCTTTACAGAGCTCTTACGGCTGTTGTTTCCGCCTGATGTAGAGGCAGCAGCTGATGAAGCTTTAGTTGCAGCTTTAGCAAGGTGCTCTTCAACACCAGCAAGAACAGCATCAGATGCAAGGCGTGTGAATAGACGAATCGCACGTGCAGCATCATCGTTACCCGGTACTGGGTAAGGAAGAACTTCAGGGTCTGCGTTTGTATCAGTAATACCGATAACTGGAATACCAAGTTGGCGTGCTTCAGCAAGAGCAATGTCTTCCTTTGTTGTATCTACAACAAAAATTGCATCTGGAATTCCGCCCATGTTCTTGATACCACCAAGAGTCAGTTGAAGCTTTTCGAACTCACGCTCTAGGCCTAGACGCTCTTTCTTAGTAAGGTGAGCCATTTTTTCTGGCTCAGAAAACATAACTTCAAGGTCTTTAAGGCGTTTGATAGATGCGCTGATTGTACGCCAGTTTGTTAGCATACCACCAAGCCAGCGGTGGTTGATGTAGTACTGACCAGAGCGCTCAGCAGCTTCAGCAACAGCTTCTTTAGCTTGTGTTTTAGTACCAACAAAAAGAACACGGCCACCAGTAGAGGCTACGTTTTTAAGCACAGCAAGACCGCTGTAAAGCATTGGTACTGTTTTTTGAAGGTCAATAATGTGAACGCCGTTACGAGAACCGTAAATAAATGGACCCATTTTTGGGTTCCAACGGTATGTGCGGTGACCAAAGTGTACACCAGCTTCAAGTAGATCGCGAATTGTAAATTGAGGCAAATTAGCCATAGTATATTTCTCCATAATTTTTCAGTTTTGCGTTATATTTCAAACGCCCTCCACAAAGACTTAAAGTTAGCAATTAACTAACTCACTGATGCGCATATCTTGAAATTCAGGAGCTGCGACTTCTTCGTGTGTGTATTTAGCTGGGAACTATATAAGCGAGAAATGCTGCTAATGCAAGAGAAAACACATAAAAAACAGAGTTAAGTGGCAAAAAAGCCCCACCAAAATGGCAGGGCTCTTTTTCGATTTTAAGAAACGAACCTTTCTACAATGCGCATAATGTCATTTGTCATTGTAAAAAGCATGAGCCCAAGTACAAGCACAAGGCCCATAAGGGCATAAATATTCATAACTGGATCTGGCAGTTTTTTACCAGTAAGTGCTTCATAAATGTAGGTCACAAGATGCCCACCATCCAGCGGCAATATCGGCAAAAGATTCATAAACCCAATGGCCACGCTCAAAAAAGCACATATGTTAAAAAATGATATGATACGCTCCTTTGCAAGGGAAACACGATCAACATTTTCCTTCGCTGCTTCAACATTGGTGCCCTTAGCCTCAGCTTTGGCAACAGCCTCTGCTACACGGCGCTGATTTTCTGCCTCAACTTGGGTTGTGGTTTGGTCATAACCTGTATTCACGTCATCACCCATACCAATAATAGAGCGTAGCTGATTCACTGGCACATCACCGCCAACAAGGCGGGCAAGCCCATTATAGCTCATGCCAATAATATCTAGTGTTTGCTCTACACCTGAGCTCATTGCTCTGGGAAGGTTATATTCCACCTTCCTTGCATTGATACGGCGGATATGTACGCCCAGCTTAGGGAGCTGGCCATTTTTAATAACCATAGGAGACAGGTTCAAAACCAGTTCTTTTTTGTCGCGCTTAACCGTTATGGTCGTGCGATCAAAGCTTTTAGAAATAAGCCCCTTCACAATATCAGGAGCTTCATCAACAATGCGGCCGTTTACCTTATAGAGAATATCTCCTGGCATAATGCCGGCGCTCCCAGCGGGGCTTTCTGCCACAACTTTTGTAACCTGATAATCATGCTTGGTCACGTTGCCTGCTGCAAATGAAAGAGCTGCAAACATAAGCATAGCACTGATGAAGTTAATCATCGGGCCTGCGACAACAATCGCCATGCGTTGATACACATTTTTAGAGGTATAAGCCATCTGCTTATTTTCCTCTGTAATTGGTGTTTTAGTGCCATGCCCCAACATTTTGACGTACCCGCCAATAGGCAGAGCACTGAGGCACCACAGGGTCCCTTTTTTATCTGTCCATTTAAGGAGTTTTGGCCCCATGCCTATAGAAAAAACTTCAACATGGACGCCGCACATACGGGCTACAATAAAGTGACCAAACTCATGAATGGCGACAACTGCGCTGAGAATGAGTAAAAAGAAAAGAATGCCCATAACGTGGCACCTCGCAAAAAAAGGAAAAGAAAAAAGATGACAAGAGTTAAGTGCTAACTTACTAATGGAAGGTATACCTTGTCCAACAAAAAGATGTATTCAAAAAATGCTTAAAAGATATTACACCTTCTTTACCAATAACTGGCCTCCTCTTATGTATAGCTACCTGCACAGCTTCGGATCGAGCATGGGGCAAACTTTCCTTTTAGCTTCCTTTGTGCCGTTTTTACGTGCAGACCTTGGCATGAACGCTGGTGACTTTGGGATTATTTACGGTACGGCAACCTTGCTGAGCGCCGCCTGTTTAATGCTGCTCGCTTTTATACTAGACCGTTATGATATGCGCCTGATTACAGTTGTAACAAGCATCCTCCTTATGATTGGCGCTTATATGTTTACCCATTGTGAGGAACTTATTTTCATTGGCGTTTCTATCTTCTTACTTCGTTTTGCAGGCCAAGGGATGATGTCTAAAATTTCATCCGTAGGGACAAGCCGCTATTTTGTAACAGACCGCGGAAAGGCTGTAAGCATTACAGGCATGGGCTGGCCAACTGGTGAAATATTACTTCCTGGAACTGCCATTCTCCTTATGGGTATCTTTAGCTGGCAAAGCACTTTTTTAATGATGACCTCTCTCATGGTTGCCATTGTTTTGATTGTTGGGCTTTTATTAATTTGGAAGTATGACGAATTTTACGATCCAGAAAAAAATGCGGCTAAGGTAGAAAGAGAACATGGGGGTAGCATTCAGCATTATACCCCTTGGGCAGTGCTTAAAACACCGTATTACATCATGACCCTTCCTTACGGTATTATTAACCCATTTCTTGTGACGTGTTTGTTTTTATTCCAAGGAACAGTTGCTACTTATAAAGGGTGGGATGTAGAAGTTATGATTGCAGGTTTAAGCTATTACGGCCTTATCCGCCTTCTTGTTGGGCTTTATGGCGGAGACCTTGTTGATAGATTTACAGCCCGCAGGCTATATCCATTTTCTAAAATGCCTCTGGTACTTGGTGTGGGTATATTATGGATGGCAGAAAGCCAGTACTGGTTATTTGCTTACCTGACGATACTTGGGGGCTGCGTTGGTATGAGCGGTACAGCAAACAATGCCTTATGGGCAGAGCTTTATGGTACCCGTTACCTTGCCACTATTAAAAGCATTGCAATGTTTGTTGGCATTGGCGCCTCTGCGCTCGGGCCAATGATTATTGGATATTTCCTAAAAATACATATTGATGTAGGCACACTCCTGTTTTGGGCCATGATTTATATTAGTGCTGCAAGCGTGCTGGCTTACCTTGCCCCCTACCCTAAGCATTTGGCGCCAAGACGTACAAAAAAGGAAAAAATCTAATGGCAAAGTATCCAACAAAATTTTATGAAGATATCCATGTGGGTGATGAGCACACTACAGAGACTTACTTCCTTGGCATGGAAGAAGTGCTTGAATTTGCGGGCAAGTACGACCCGCAGCCCATGCACACGGACCCTGAAAAAGCAAAAGACACGATCTTTGGCGAACTTGTGGCCAGTGGCTGGAATGTACTTGCTATCACCATGCGCCTAATGGCCAAGAGTAACCCGTTAGGGGAAACGCCGCTTATTGGTATGCATCTCAGTGAAAGCCGTTTCCATACGCGTATCCATGCAGATACAAACCTGATTGTTAAAGCTGTCGTAAAAGATAAACGTATGTCGTCCTCCTCTGCAAAGCGCGGCTACGTGAATATGTTCCTTGAAACTTTTGACGCGGATAAAGATGTGCTTCTTGTAAGTCAAAACTGGGAAATTATTGTGCCTGTGCGGCATGAAATTAAACCAATGTAACGTTACTTTATATGACTCAATAAAAAAGGCCCTGTCGGGCCTTTTTATACTCGATTATTTATCTTCAGCCTTTTTAAAAAGACGAATAAGCCAATCTGTCCCCTTCATCAATAGTGACGCCATCATCATAGCACTAAGGAACATTGCAAAACCTATATGGCGGAATAAAGCACCCTTTTCTTGTGGAATACGCCCCCCTGCAGGACTTAAATGATCCTCCCCCCTCTCCTCTTGAGGGATATTGAATATATATAGGGTAGCCATGAACCATAACACACCCAAGGTAAGAAAAATTAAACCTATATAAAACATAGGAAAATCCTTTTAAAACGAGAATAAAGTGAGGTATTAAAAATATTAATAACACACTTTAATTCATAAAGAAAAGACGAATTGAGGGCTCTTTAAGCAATTGCCACTTTAATTTTTTCACCAAGCGGGAGCTTTGCTTTTTCAGGAATATCAATCCATCCGCCGCCAAGCATCCGATTGCCATCATAAAACACGGCTGCCTGCCCTGGAGAGATTTGCTCTTCAGGGGCAAATAGAGTGACTTCAGCCCGGTTACCACCAAGGTTTTTAAGGGTGCCTTCTATGCCTTTGTGGGCATAGCGTACTTTGAGGCCAACTTCCTTGCCGTCATAATCCGCCTCATCGCCAATCCAATTGATATCAGAGACTGTAAAGACTGTTTCAGCAAGGTCCTCCTTAGGGCCAAGCACCACTTCTGCCGTAGCAGGGCGAATCTCGGTCACATGTACAGGGGATCCTAGCGCAATTCCAAGGCCTTTACGCTGACCGACTGTAAAACCAAGTATGCCCTCGTGCTGGCCAAGTATCTTGCCGGTCTTATCTACAAAGTTACCAGGGCGAATACTGCCCTCTGGTGCAAATTTACGTACGACTTTGCGATAATCGCCTTCTGGCACAAAGCAAATATCTTGGCTCTCTTTCTTTTCAGAGAGGTGAAGGCCCATTTCTTTCGCAAGGGCGCGTGTTTCTGCCTTAGTAATTTCACCAAGGGGAAAGTCAATAAAGTCTAACTGTTCCTGAGTTGTTGCAAACAAAAAGTAACTTTGGTCTTTTTGAGGGTCATCTCCCTTAAGGAGCCACCCCTTGCCGTCTTCGCCTTTACCTTTACGCACATAATGGCCTGTAACAAGCACGTCTGCGCCAAGCATCTTGGCTTTATCAAGGAGAGAATCAAATTTAATACGCTGGTTGCAACGCACGCATGGAATAGGCGTTGCCCCTGCAAGATAGGTTTCTACAAAGTCGTCGAGAACTTTTTCTTTGAATTCATTCTCATAATTCATCACGTAATGAGGAACACCCAAGGTTTGACAAACCCGGCGAGCATCATACACGTCATCTAGCGCGCAACATGTGCCCGCTTTTTTTGTGCCGCCATCACTGGCTGGTGTGTAGTCCCAAAGCTGAAGAGTAATACCAATGGTCTTATAGCCAAGCTTATGCATAAGCCCTGCTGCCACTGAAGAATCAACGCCACCAGACATAGCCACAACAACGGTTGTGTCTTCTGGTGCCTTGCCAGGAACAAGAGGTGGTAGTGCAAAATCCATGTCTTGCTATATAGGACAAATCTTATCCCTTTTCAACCCCCTTCTCAAAAAAAATAGATGGGAAGAATAAGCTATGAACCTTGAAAAACCTATGTTTTATCCCCATAATATATTACATGCGAGGCTTATTTATAAACAAACAACTTAAGAGGTAAACCAAAAGTGCGCTACGTAAGATTACATGACGGTTCGGTTTACGCCACCTATGAGGGCGAGTCAAACCTGAGCAAGCTTTCTAAAAGTGCCTCTCAAGGGTCTAATAAGTCTACGGGTAAGCAGTACCACCCTATTCATGATGTTGGTGCTCTTGTGGGATATTACATCCCTTCTCTCAGTATTAAACCGCCGGCGCTTAGCCTAAACCAGTCCGGCGTTACATTTGATATTGATAACGGCATTTGGTTTGAGGATGAAATGCTTCGTATTGCTAAAAATCCAAGCAATGAACAAATTTTATTTCAGTTTCTTTTAAAGAATACGTCTCGTGCTGACTACTACACAACAGTAGGCATTTTAGACCAAAATAAATACATCTTTAAATATGTGGACCCTCATGGCAAAGAAGTCCCTAAACGTTTAGCACGCATGCTTGAGCGCATTCTTCCGCAAGTTAAGATTAAATGCTTTGCCACAACCCAAGTGGACGATAGTGATGATTCTGGCCCAATTGGCGTGGATAACCTTGTAAAGCTCAGCCATAATGAAAAACTTTTTAATCCAAATGACTTTATGGCGCATGAAGAGCGCTCTAACGTAAAAGTGCGCAAAAGAATTATTAACGACTATATGCAAGGCCTGCGCAAAAACCAGCGCGAAGCTCTTACGCGCCTTTACTCTGGTACAGATCACAAGCCATTTATGAATACATCAACAGATACATTTGCGGAACAAATGTCTCGCCTTCCTGTGGATGACTCTTCAGATGATAGTAGCAACCCACATGCAAAATCTGTTGGCTTTTCTATTGACGACCTATAAAAGGCAACCTATATGTTGAATGTATAAGTTTAGGAGCATTCAAGCATATGACACATATTACGATTATTGGTGGCGGCCTTGCGGGCAGCGAAGCAGCTTTTCAACTGGCAGAGCGCGGACACAGCGTTAAACTGTATGAAATGCGCGGTGTTAAAGGCACTGCCGTTCATAAAACAGATAAACTTGCTGAACTTGTATGTTCTAATTCCTTCCGCGGGTCGGACCCAACTAAAAATGCTGTCGCTGTACTTCATAGCGAGCTGCGCGGCCTTGGTTCTGTTATTTTAGAAGCGGCTGATGCAACACGGCTTCCTGCTGGCGGTGCTCTTGCCATGGATCGTGAACTCTTTAGTGATTACGTCACAGATAAAATTATGAATCACCCTGGCATTGAAGTCATTCGTGAGGAAGTAACTGAAATTCCAACAGATCACCCTGTCATTATTGCGACGGGTCCACTCACATCTGAAGGCCTTGCACAGTCTATTCTTGCAAAAACCGGTGAAAGCCGCCTTTCCTTTTTTGATGCCGTTGCACCCATTCTCACTAAAGAATCTGTCAACATGGATATTTGCTGGATGCAATCTCGCTATGATAAGGGCGACGGTAAAGACTACATCAACTGCCCAATGACCAAAGAGCAGTACTATAAGTTTATTGAAGATATTCAAAATGCAGAACAAGCCGTTGGGCATAATCCAGAAGATGAAGGCGTTGGTTATTTTGATGGGTGCCTCCCTATTGAAGTTATGGCAGAGCGCGGGCCTGAAACGCTCCGTTTTGGCCCTATGAAGCCTAAAGGGCTTACCAACCCTCATAATCCAACAGAAAAGCCTTATGCGATCGTTCAGTTGCGCCAGGATAATAAGCTGGGTACGCTTTACAACATGGTTGGTTTCCAGACCCGCATGAAATGGGGCGCACAGAAAGAGGTGCTTAAGACAATTCCAGGGCTTGAAAACGCGGATATTGTCCGCTTTGGTGTGATTCATAAAAATACCTTTATCAACAGCCCTGCCGTACTAGATAGTGAAATGCGCCTTAAAGCACAGCCAAACGTGCGCTTTGCAGGCCAAGTCACTGGCGTTGAAGGCTACGTAGAATCTACAGCGATGGGGCTTCTTGCAGCTATTTTCCTCGATGCTGAACTTAAAGGTGAAAGCATTCCAACGCCTCCAGACCGCACCATGCTTGGCGCGCTCATCTCTCATATTACAGGCGGCGCGGACGCGAAAACATTCCAGCCCATGAATGTAAACTACGGCCTGCTCCCTATGCCTGACGAAGCAGATGGCAAAGTTTTCAAAAAGGGCCGCAAAGAGTACTACGGCGTACGTGCTGATAAATATTTTAAAGAATGGCACAACAGTTAAAAGGCTTGGAATGACAGCTGTTCATGGCAATACTAAATAGATAGCTGCATATAAAGAAGTTTTTTAATATGAAATATATTCTTAGTATTTTAGGGCTCTCATTCATGCTGATAAGCAGCGCTCAAGCGTGTATGGGGCCGATGTTTGAAGAGAAAACATTTCTGCACAAATACCCTAACGACATGAGTACTGTTAAGTTTGCTGCTAAGGTTGAGCTTAAGGAAAACCTAAATGACTCTGGATTGATTCAAGTTCAGGTTATTAAAATCGCTAAAGGGCAACCCGTAAAACAAACTTTCAATGTTATGTATGCGACACACAGCTGCGGCGGTGACCACAACCTAAAAGCTGGTGAAGTACATCATATTGCAGGTGAGTTTGATGCTAACGGTACCTTTAAGGGTGCATGGAAAGGCGTAAACTTTGGCCATGCACAATTTACTGATGAAGGGCGCATAGATACGCCTAGGGTACCAATTAAATAATCAAGCATTTCTTGGTATAAGGCACTGGTAATTTACTGAGTTCGCTCTTATATCTCTAATACGACTCATCTTTTTTTCCGTAGTAAACAGGAGACCACTATGGCACTGCCTAAAGTTCTGCATAATTCTGTGAAAATTTCTGAAGCGTGCGCAAAGGCACTGGAAACACACTCTGTCTTCCAGCACGCTGAAGATCGTTTTTCCGATGACACTGGCAAACGCCTGATGCCCAACCCGGCGCTATATGAAATGCCAGGTCCAACATTTTTTGGAACCTTGCTCAGCCACAAGGCTGAAGGCGATCTCGTCTATGTACGTGAAACCTTTCCTGGTCAATTGGTGTTTGGGTACCGTTTTGATGGCAAAGGCGGCATGCGCGACCTGCATGGTGCAAAAGCAAATAATGGCGGGTACAGCTGGGGTGTACTGAGCGTCATTGAAGACGTGGCATAAAATCGATAAGGAAAGGCAGCCCCTAGGCTGTCTTTTCTTTTTTCACCCATGTGCGGGTGTTATTAATTTCTTCTTTTTCTCTTAAGGCTGTCTCAACATCAATATCGTGCTGGTTGGCAATGCTTAGAAGAAAAATAAGGCAGTCCGCCAGTTCATGGGCCACATTGTCTTGCGCCTTGGCATTGCTATCAATGCGCCAGCCCTCACTTTTACGGATGGCTTTAAAAAGCTCCCCCACCTCTTCAACAAGCAAAAAACATTCTTTAATTTTATCATCCGTATTAAAGCCACGCTCAAGCTTCATCTGTTTAATGTACTCTTGCCAGTTTGCAAGTGTTGCAGGTGTATTTGGAAATTCAGGCATGACAGTTCCTCTAAAAAATAGCTGAAAGGGTGAGATATAACAAAGCAAAAGAGCCTATGATTGATATAGTAAAATTTAATGTTAGGGTGATATAAAATAACACAGGAGAGTCTGACTTATAAATAAACCATACAGGAAACCTTATCCATGCTCGCCCTGCCTTCATACATAAAAAAGTATAATATATAAGATAAAAGGAAAACGTAATGAGGCTTATTAGCATTAAAAAAATAAAGGTTACATTTTTAATGTCTTGAATTATAGCCGCACCCAACAAAATAACAGGTATGATGCTAAAGCATAAAACAGTTAAATTTTTAGGCATTAAGGCGCCACGTTTAGAGAAGACTCAAGGTGCAGAATTTTACCATCATAGCAAAGAGACTTGGTCGTTACCGTGTCATCATCACGCATCATTGTTTTAATTTGTTGATGGGTTGCTTTAATGCTTGGGCAATCTCTTTGCTTATCACCCCAGTTAAGCACATCAATGTTATCGTAAAGGTTCTGCTGGCCAGATTTCAAATTGGCAATATCAACGTTCTGCATGTTGGCAACAAGGTCAGATAGCTCATCCTTCTTCACTTCAACAGCCTCAACCATTTTGATCATCTTATCCATTTGACGCTGCAAATTACGAACATCTTGAAGAAGCTGACGGCTGGTCTCTTGTTCACGGCCAACCATTTGCTCAAGACGGCGAATTTCAATTTCCACATCGCGCTCAATTGCGAAAGAATGTGGTGAAATAGCTGTCAGTGCAGCTGTGAGCAAAAGTCCGTATTTAAGCATGAGGTCTGTCTTTTCTTATTTTTTTACTTTACCAGCAGCAATCGCCGCGTAGTCAATATCTTCAGCGCCCGGCTCTTTAGGGCGTTTATCAATATAGCGTTCCATCCATAGTACCACAGGAGAAGCAACAAATACTGATGAATATGTTCCCACAATTACGCCAAAAATCAAAGTTAAAGCGAAACCGTTAATCACCTCACCACCAAACAAGTACAGTGCAAGCAGTACTACAAGCGTTGTAAGGGAGGTCATCACCGTACGATTTAGCATCTCGTTTAGGCTAAGGTTTAGTACGTTGATCATCTTCATTTTAGGATTACCACGGTAGTTTTCACGCACACGGTCAAATACAACAATTGTATCATTCAAAGAGTAACCAATAATGGTAAGAAGTGCTGCAAGCACAGGCATGCTTACTTCTTTTTGGATAAGCGCAAAAAAGCCAACAGTCAGGAAAACATCATGGGCAAGCGCTATAACAGCCCCCATAGCATAACGAATTTCAAAACGCACAGAAACATAGATAAGGATGGCCCCCATAGCGAGCAAGATGGCAAAAATCCCCTTCTCTTTCAGCTCATCACCAATTTGCGGGCCAACAAATTCTGTACGACGTACATCTGTATGGCCAGCAACGGCAGCGACTGAAGATGCAACCGCTACTGAAATATTACCGCCATGCTCTTCTGTTTCTGAGTTGGATACTGGCAGGCGAACAAGAAACTCGTTTGGTGCGCCGTATTCTTGCAGTGTTGCCCCTACAAAACCATTATCTACAAGAGATTCACGGATCTCAGCAATAGGTGCTTCTTTTTCAGATTGGAGCTGAACCAGCATGCCGCCCGTAAAATCAATCCCCCAGTTGAGGCCGCGCGTGACAAGCAGTGCAATAGTTAGCACTAAGAGCGCTATGGAAAGAATTGCGCCAAGCTTACGTTTGCCTAAAAAGTCAAAATCAATGTTATCCGAAACAATTTTAATCATAGAACTATCCTTTCAACGTTGTTGGTTTGGCTTTGTTAAGCCAGGCCACAACTAAAATACGTGTAATCATAATGGCGCTAAACATAGAGGTTGCAATACCAACAGAGAGCGTAAGCGCAAAGCCTTTAATAGGGCCGCTACCAATAGCAAACAAAACAACGGCTGCAATAAGCGTTGTTACATTGGCATCCATAATGGTTGAGAACGCCCCCTTAAAGCCATTATCAATAGCACCGCTTACAGATTTAGCCTTTTTAGATTCCTCACGAATACGCTCAAAGATAAGAACGTTGGCATCTACTGCCATACCCATGGTTAAAACAATACCAGCGATACCTGGAAGCGTTAATGTTGCGCCTAGGAGTGTCATAATACCAAGAATAAGCACAACGTTACACATAAGAGCTATGTTAGCCGCAAGGCCAAACCCGCGATAAAAAGCAAACATCACAACAAGAATAAACAAGAACCCAACCATAATTGCCATTTTACCTGCGGCAATAGAATCTGCTCCAAGTGAGGGACCAATTGTACGCTCTTCTACAATGGCAACAGGCGCAGGAAGCGCACCAGCTCTCAGTACTGTAGCAAGGTCTTCTGTTTCTTGAACTGAGAAATTACCATTAATAATCGCGCTGCCACCAAGGATAGGCTCATTAAGGTTGGGAGCACTATAAACGATATCATCTAAAATAATTGCAAGGCGTCTGCCTACGTTTTTAGATGTTACTTGGCCAAATTTAAGAGAACCAGAGCGGTCAAAATCAATAAAGATAGAAGGTGCGTTATCTTGGCTAGAGTACCCTGCACTTGCACCTGCAAGACGCTCACCAGTAAGGGCGGCGCGGCGTTCCACAAGAATAGGACGGCTATAAATCTGATCGCCTTGTTTTTCCTGCATGTAAAGGATCTTTGTGCCTGCTGGTGGGCGGCGTTCTACGTACTGGCTTGCATCAACCCCGTCTACAACAAGGTGGAAAGAAAGCTGCGCTGTACGGCCAATAACGCTTTTAGCGCGGGCGGGATCATCAACCCCTGGAAGTTCAATAATAATACGATCTGTACCCTCGCGCTGAATCACCGGTTCAGCAACACCAAACTCATCCACACGGTTACGTAAAATTTCAAGTGTTTGAGAGAGCGCATTACGTTCCATTTGAAGAATGGCATCATCTGTGTAGTTTACTGTTACAGATAAATCGTTACGCGTAATTTCTGCATCACGTACAGAACGTTTAAGGCGTTCAATGGCAAGCAGGGCAACATCTTCAGTTGTTGCATTAAAGCGCACACCGCCACGTACTTCTTTAAAGTTACGCACAGTCAGACGGCCTTTTTCGCTATCTCTAAGCTCGCGGCGTACATCATCCGCTAAATTTTCTACATTTCTTGCGACAAGGTCTGCAAGTTCTACTTTAAGCACAAGGTGAGAACCGCCCTGAAGGTCAAGACCAAGGTTGATCTTCTTATTTGGAAGATATTCACTTTCGACGAAATTTGGTAGCGCATATGTCAGACCAAACAATACAACAAAAAGAACGAAAATCTTTTTATATACAGGTATATTCAGCACAGTTCTTAATCCTTTGCTTTAATTTATTAAGCGGCTTTTTTAGCAGCTTTTTGTGAAGCCTTACCAAGCTCTGAACGTACAGAGATGCTTGTTGCATTCACAGTAATGACAGTGTTCTCTGCAATTGTAAGAGAGATCATGTCTTCATTTGTTTTTACAACTTCCCCGTGGATTCCGCCAGATGTAATAACTTTGTCACCCTTGTTTAGGCTAGAAACCATTTCAGCGTGCGCTTTAGCACGTGTGTTCTGAGGGCGAATGATAAGAAAGTAAAAGATACCAATAACTGCGATGAATGGTAGGTATCCCATAAGAAGGCTGCCAGTTGGCGCTGCGCCTGCTGCTGTTTGTGCGTAAGCTGTAAACATAATTTTATTATCCCTTAAACGTGTTTTTAAAATAAATTGTGTGTCACAATATCGAAAGTGAGGAAAATTGTCTATCATACAAATCCTCATATATAAAAAATTTAAAGCCGGGCAGCATAAGGACAACATGATGAGTCAATTTAAAACACTCGCACTTTTTATTAAACCGGGCACTAGCCTGATGCATGCAGTGTTCGATGAAATTAAGACATGTGCCGCAGAAAAAGAGATAAACGTTGTCGTCTGTGCACCAGAAGAAGAGCTTCTTGAGGATGCCCCCTTCCCGCGTAAAGAAACCGCACACCTTACAGATCATGAAACTCTTGCCGTGGTGCTTGGCGGAGATGGAACATTCCTCAATGCAAGCCGTCTTTTATACGGAAAGAACATTCCTATCCTTGGTATTAACCTTGGCCACCTTGGTTTTTTAACGGATGTACCAGCAGAACATACCTACAAAAAAATCTGCAATGTACTTTCAGGTGAATTTAAAATTGATAATCGCCCTTACTTTACTGCGCGCATTGGGGATACGGTACTCCCGTTTATAAATGACGCGGTACTTAACCGTATGCCGCACCATAAAATGCTGTCGGTTGATGTGAAAGTTGATGGTGAACATGTAACGGAACGCCGCGCTGATGGTATTATTATCGCAACGCCAACAGGTTCTACAGCTTATAGCCTCTCTACAGGTGGCCCTATTGTTCACCCAGGGGTGGATGCATTACTTCTTACGCCAATTAGCCCGCACACACTTACTTTTAGGCCTGTCATCTTACCAGCCAATGCTCCTGTTAAATTGACACTTAAAACACCAGAAGGACTTCTAAGCCTTGATGGACAAACATCATTAGAGCTAAAAGAAACGGATAGCATTAGCATTGAAAAAAGCTCGCACATGATCAAAATTATTCATAGCAACCGCATGAGCTACTTTGACCTTTTAAGAACGAAGCTTCATTGGGACAACTAAAAAAAGACCCGCGGTTTGCGGGTCTTTTTTCGATTATTCAGGTTGCGCAGCGGGTCACAACGTCAACCGTAAGCCAATCCCCCTGGAAGTTAAATTTGACCTTGGTAATCAAGCCACTGGGATCATCAATTTCAAATTCTCCATTGATATGTGTCATAGCGCAGCCGCCAATACCATTACCACCGTCAATTTTCACATCAAGTAAACATGTGTTTTCTGGTACAGGAATTTCCAAGAAGCATTGTTCAATAACAAAGCTATAGTTGGTTGCAGGCGCCATATAGCTGGCAGTAAAAGTGATAGTATCGCCGTTACGAACGGCACCAAAACTAGGTTGCATAGAAATATCCTTTCAGGATTAAGAAAAAAGGGAGATAGATATATAAATCAAATTGGTTTTATCCTAGCTAAACATAACCGTCAATGTATACATCAAGATCAAGAAAAGAATTAATATTCAATCAATTGGCCGCCATCAAAGGTCTTAAGGCTAAAGCGTTCTTTCTCTGCTGGAATAATGGCGATCCACTCAGCTGTAACCATCGCCATGAATGGCTCAGACGGAAGCGAAATAAGTTCACCATGGTGCTTTTCTGAAAGGGTAAGCCCTACACTGACCGTTGCGTTTGCACCGCCGCGAAGCGTCTCTGAAGAAGTATGGAGCGCAACATGTAAAACCTTTTCATCTTTACGAACCGTCAGGAAGTTTCCTACTTCCAGATATGCCATAATTGCGGCAGGGCTTTCTTTTAGCGAGGCTCCGGTATTGGCCATAAGCATCATTACAGCCCCTGCCCCAAAATCAGGGTCAGTATATGCTTTCATGCGCGCGCGCTCTGAAACTTTATCTGCTGAAAGAGAATCGCTTGGCGCACTTACATCCCATACAGGGCTGCTTAATACCTTGCTTTGTGCACTAAAAGCACCATCGCTTTCTAGCAAAATAAACTGCTCAACAAAGGCAATTGCTGTTTCATGATCATCTTCTTTAAGGCAATTTGAAACCTCAGAAATAAGATCTCTTAGCTCGGCTAAAATGGATGGGTTTTCTTTCATAAGATTATTATAAAGCAAAAAGCCCCACTTTTACAGCAGGGCTTTTTATCGATTTATATTTAAGCGCTCAGTGCTTTCACAAGACGCAAAATAGGTTCTGCTTCATGTTTGTGAAACAGTCCATCAATAACCTCATGAACGTTACCTGCTGTGACAGGAACAGCCGCAGTCTCAGGTCGCTCATCATTGCCTTGAATGACCATGATCTGCGCCGCTACGTCTGCTGAAACTTCATAAGAGTAGAAGTTACAGTCATGATAATCATTAAAGGGATCATCTGGTGTTTGAATGACAAAGCTATCAATTTCCTTAGCATAACATTCAAACATGTGTAGAGGTACAAGCCGTGTAAAGAGACTGGCTTTGGCCATAACCTGTTCAAAGGTGTCATTTTTGTCTTCGGTCGTGCCAGCATCGCGGAACTCTTCGCAAAGCTCGCGGTAGCATTCTTTCCAGTGGCGCAGTACTTCTTCGCCGCCCTTATAGGGTTTTGCCTTAGAAATTTCAAAAAATCCACCGCCGGAAATTCCCCAGCCTGTGCCATGCTCAGTGCCACGCTTTGAGAATAAAATATGCTGAATGCCCGAAGCATCACGAAAGTGAATCAATGCGCCGCAGCCAGTTGCAGCTTTTGGAAACTTTGGGTTTTTCAGGCGTTCATTCTCGGCCTCAAGCTCCGCAATACGGGCTTGCATTTGCTGTTCATTCATCATGAATCTCCAATAAAAAAGGAAAAGAAGTTAGAGTGATTCCGCCTGTATACCACTCCTTCTACGATCCTTCAAGCCTTTTGGTAGCACCTTTGCAGGAACTGTCCCTTTGGCATATTCACAAATTTGACGGCATACATCGCTTACAATCACCTGGAGGGTCTCAAAGCCATCTGTTTTTTCTAGCGTTTGATGGTCCATATAAAGGTCACGGTTTAGCTCAATTTGTACACTGTGGATATTCATATCAGGCTTACCATACCCTGCAACAATCTCGCCGCCTTGGTAAGGGTCATTCTCTTTAACGCTCAGCCCATGGTCCTGAAAGGCATGCATAATGAACTTTGTAAAGATAGGGTCAGCTGTTTGACCAAAACGGTCACTCACCACAACATCAGGCCTCTTAGCGCCTTTCTCATCAAGCTCTCCGCCGCTGCTTATACCTGGCATAGAATGACAGTTGATATGATACGCCACACCATGCTTCATATGCAGATCATCAATTTGCTCTTTAAGCACCTTGTGGTATGGCTTGTAATAGTTTTCAATGCGGTCTTCCACGTCATCTTTACTGAGAAGCCCTTTATATATTGCGCCATGGCTGTAGGCTTCTTTCCAGATAAGGCCCTTGCCTGTGCGCGCATATCTGCTATCTATCGCTGGCACATAAACCCATCCGTCCTCTACCATTGAAGGATCAAGGTCTGAAAGCTGACGATTTAAATCAATAAAATTGCGCGGAAAAGTAGCTTCTAAAAACCCTGCGCCAAGTGATGGCACTGCACCAAAGAGCTCTTCCACATACATATCTTCCAAAGTACGCATAACGTGCATGGCTGGTTTGTGCTCAAATGTATCTGGGTAAATTTTACCACTATGGGGGCTATCAAAAAATATAGGTGCGCCCTCGCCCTTTGGCGTATGTAATATGTAAGGATGTTTCATTGGACTGCTCTTTCTTTTAATAATCTTAATATACGCCTATTTTAAAGGGTTGACAAATGAGCTCATCATCCCAAAACTACCCCTAGTTTATAAACAATTAAAAGCACACTTTATGAAACCTTATTTATCTCTCGCGCTTTGCGCACTTCTTATTGGCTGTACAACAACAGGCACGCATCCAAACGGGCAAACGAATGAAAACAATAGCGCTGTTATTGGCGCAGTACTTGGTGCGGCGCTTGGCGGTCTAGGCGGAGCTATTAGCGCAGAAAATTCAGGCAACAAACGCAAAAACGCGCTCATTGGTGCAGGTATTGGTGCCCTTGCTGGCGGTGTAATTGGTAATTACATGGAACAGCAAGAAGCGCTGCTTAACCAGCGACTTCAAGGTACAGGCGTAGAAGTTGAGCGTCAGGGCGATAATATTCTCCTTAATATGCCAAACAGCATTACCTTTGACTTTAACAAAGCACAAGTGAAGCCAGATTTTTATGGCGTGATTCGTAACATTTCAGATGTCTTAAACGGCTACCCAAGCACATATGTGGATGTTATTGGCCACACAGACAGCAGAGGTAGCGAAACATATAACGAAGCGCTTTCATTGCGCCGCGCACAGGCTGTAACAGATATTATGATGGGCGATGGCGTACTCAGTAACCGCCTTGTTGTACGCGGCATGGGTGAGCGCCTTCCTGTAGCGAGCAATGAAACAGATGCAGGGCGTGCAGAGAACCGCCGTGTTGAAATTCTGATTGCACCACTTAGAGACGGCTTTTAATCCCGCTTAGGGATTAAGCAATAGGAACACTTGCACTTATGATTAATTTGCCAGTTAAACATCTCAAAAGGGTCTTTTTGGTTCTCTCCAATAATGCCCTGATGACGATTTTGCGCTTTGCAACCATTGCAATGATTAGTCATTACCTTGCTGGTGTTCCTGCTATTAATACGTTCTTCTACTTTTACTCAGTCGCTATTTTCTTTAACTCTGTAAGCGATTTTGGTCTGCACACAACACTCACCATTCATGCCTCTGAGGATAAATATTTCAAGAAGGATAAAAACATTGCAACGGTACTGGGTTACCGGGTGATATTTGGTATCACTTGCTTTATTTCCTTTATTCTATTTACACATATTGCAGGTAATCTGAGCCCTGAGCTCTTTGGTTTTGGTATGGCGCTGGCGCTATTTGCAGCCAACCCTTCTCTTGCTGATCCTTTTATGCATATGTTGCGCGGCAGAAAGCATGAACTGCTTGAAACATCTCTGCGCGTGGCAGAAGCCTTTATTACAATGCTCTCGGTTCTGCTTGTGATGATTATATATGATGTAAAAACGCTGAACCACATTGCGCTTGCTATGTCTGCGCCAACACTTATTCGCCTTGCTATCTCGGCTTATATTTTCCACCGCCTTAAGCCTATTCAGTTTAACTTTAATCTAGGCGACCTCTACAAACAGTTTCAAAGCGTCTTTTTTGCGGGGCTTAGTTTTTTGCTTTCAAGCTTCCTTATGCGCGCCCCTATTCTTATGGCTCCTATTTTGGCCCCAGGAACAGCCATTGCAAAACTTACGATCTCTATGATGCTTGTACAGGCCTGTCAGATGATATCCACGCCTGTAAGCCAGTATGTGCTGACACGTATTAAACATAGAAACCCCAAAAAGCTAAAAGACTTTGATATGCGCATTATGGCTGTACCACCGCTATTTTATGCCATTGGCCTTGTAGCTGCCGTGTTTGTGATTGGCGTTGCTCAGTTTGACTTGCTTCTCTTTGGTATTGAGCTCCGTGACATAAACTTTTACATTCTCTGCGCCACGCTACCTATCTTTTTGGTGGGAGACTTCTTGCGCTTCTTTTACATTTACATTGGCCGCACGCAGATGTTCTTTATTCTCCAGTGCCTAATTGTGCTGTTTTACTTTGCCGCCTTCTATGCCCTTAAGCCATTTTATCCAAACCTTGCCCTTGTAGCAGGCTTTGCTGTAGCTCACCTGTGTTACATGCTTGTGGGTATTGCTATTCCGCTTAAAAGCAAGTACCGCCTCACACGTAAATCTTGACAGAACCACAACCTCTGTATACATAATAAGGTATTCCTAACTTCTACTTCCCTTTTTTACAGGAGGCGCACATGTACGCGTTCCAAACCTTAGCTCTGTTCATGCATCCAAGCATGACCTTCGATCACCCTGTATTTGAAGAAATCAGTCATATTGCTCACGTGCGCGGTGTAAACGTTGTTGTGTGTAATCACTTTGGCCCCAATAGACCGCCCTTTCCTACAAGGCCCGTTAATATGCTGGAAGAGCAAAGCACTCTTGCTGTGGTGCTAGGCGGTGACGGATCTTTTTTGCATGGAGCTTATGCGCTGTATCAAAAAGACATTCCTATTCTAGGGGTAAACTTTGGCACTGTTGGCTTTTTAACAGATACCAACAGCGATGATACCTTCGCAACCCTTTGCGAAGTGCTTGAAGGTAACTACCACATTGAAGAGCGCCCCTACTTTTTGGCAACTGCTGCAGGCTATGAGACTTTCCCCTTTGTAAATGAAGTGGTGATTAACCGGCACCCGCATGACCCACCAGTGGATATTGACGTAACTGTTGGCGGGGAGCAGGTATTCAAGGATTGCCAAGGGGATGGCATGCTTTTTTCATCTCCTACAGGCTCAACTGGCTACAACCGTTCCGCGGCTGGCCCTGTGATGCATCCATCGCAAGAAACCCTGTCACTTACACCCATTTGCACCCAGTCTCGGGCAGCGCGCCCATTGGTCGTGCCTTACCATATGGAGGTCATTGCAACCATCAACCGTGTTGGCGTAGAACGTGCGCTGCTATCCTTTGATGGGCGCAAAGCACCACTTGATAAACTTCTGCCTAATGAAACACTGGTGATTCGGCGTAGCCCGCATAACTTTAAACTCGTACAAACCAAACGTATGAGCTATTTTGAGCGTTACCAGCAAAAGCTCACTTAAGCGATTTAAAAAGCCCGCTATTTGTAGCGGGCTTTTTTGTTTGACCTTCACAAGGCATTTCCCTATGTTGGGGCTGAACTTACTTCTCTCTTCCCTTTTCTTACACGGAGACTTCTCATGAAATTTTCTTGGGACTTTCAACAAAAACTGCAATATGCCGGTGTTGTTGCTGTTGTAACTATCGCCCTCATGTTTATTATGGCGCCGATCATGGCCATGCTGCAAATGGTCATGCTGGGCCTTTTGATTTATGCAATTTTCTTTTTGCAGGAAAGCCATGGCCCTGTCAAACCTTGGCAATCAAAAGGACTGATTACCCTTACCGTTTTTGGCAGTATGGGCGGTCGGAACTTGATGGGAGGCATTATGTTCGGTGACTTTTTGAGCCTTGCTTTTTTTGGTATCTCCTGTTTGTTCATTTACATGAGCGCGCAGCGGGACCCTGTCGATATTGAAATGTGACCTGAAAAGCTTCACAAGAAAAGCCTGCTGCACAAGCAGGCTTTTTTATTTGACCCAAAGAGCCGCTTTGCATAAATTGGCCATGAATATCATCTTCTTTTCCGTTTCCTTATGGAGTTCTCCTATGAAACAACGCACATTCAGCTTTCACAAAAGTTTGCAATACATCGCCGTATGCGCTGTGGTTGGCATGCTACTTACTGGGATCAATATCCTCTTATTTTTGCTGGTATACATCATTGGCATGGTTGCACTCTATAAAGCCCCCAGTGCAGAGCCTGGCACTTTCTACCAACCTAAAGAGTCAAAAGCGCTGATTTCCCTTACTTTAGAAGGGGTAATACTCGGTGCTTGTCTCGCTATGTTTGCCATGACAATGAGCATGATCATGCTTGGCATTTTCGTCTATTTTCTGGTTATGGCCTATCACCGCGCCAAAAAGCTTGAAGTCAATATTGAATATTAATCGACAAAGAAAAAGCCTGCTATTTAAGCGGGCTTTTTCATTTTTTTGCGTGTCTCATAAATATGTGGCGCTTCTTCTTGAAGAATACTTGCTGTAGCAGTATTGAGCTTTACTTCAATATGCCAAATATCTTCATTGAGGCTGCTATCTAACACATCTCCATGTGCATGCATCCAAGCCAGCCACTTGCCTTCTGAGGCGTGAACATTAAACATAAAGATCAGCTCTTCCCCATACAGTGTTTCTGTCATTTTATGAATGAGAGGCTCAACCCCCTCGCCTGAAACAGCAGAAGTTGGCATGGTCCCCTTTGGAAGGTTAAAGTTAAACCCGCCTTCAACAAGGTCCATTTTGTTTCCAACATGAATAATAGGAACTTTATCAGCTTTAATATTTTTAAGAACTTCGCACACATCTTGATACTGCGCATCCGCATCAGGGCTGCTAGCATCATGTACAATAATCATAAGGTCTGCGCCGGCAACTTCTTCTAAAGTTGCAGCAAAAGCATCTACCAATTGGTGCGGCAAATCGCTCACAAAACCTACGGTATCAGAAATAATGATCGCTTCATTATTGGGAAGTACAAAACGGCGCATAAGCGGGTCTAGAGTCGCAAAGAGCATATCTTTTGCTTCAGCCTCATCGCCCACAAGCGCATTAAACAGTGTTGATTTTCCAGCATTGGTATAACCCACAAGTGCAACAACAGGGATACGAGATTTTTTGCGCGTTTTACGGTGTAGCTCTCGCTCTTTTTCAACACTTACAAGGCTTTGCTTAATCTTAATAATGCGCTCTTGAATCATACGACGGTCAAGCTCAATTTGACGTTCACCGGGGCCACCTGTCTTGCTTGTACCACCACGTTGGCGCTCTAAGTGTGTCCATGCACGCACAAGACGGCTCTGCTGGAACATACAATGTGCAAGTTCAACCTGAAGACGCCCTGCCTTTGTGCGGGCACGATCTGCAAAAATTTCTAAAATGAGGTTTGTACGATCTACAACCTTTTTATCCCAAGCAACTTCAAGGTTACGCTGCTGAGATGGTGAAAGGTTTGTGTTCACAACAACCACATCAATCTCATGCTCTTCAAAGTACTCGGTCAGCTCAATAATTTTACCGCCGCCAATAAATGTTTTGGGATTAATACGCTTTAGCGTCACTGAAGAAGACTCTATAACTTCAAGGTTTAAAGCCTCTGTAAGGTTAATGACCTCAGAAAGTTTATCCTCGCTAGATCTAAGAGAAGGCAAATTGCCCTCCTCCGCTGAGGGAGGAAGGTCCACATGCAGCACATAACAGTTTGTGCCTAAATCTTTTTGTTCATCCACGTTTACTCGTTACCGACGTTATCGATCTCAAGAATGTCATGCATTTGGAAAGCATCAGCTGGCATTACAGTAGAAATAGCATGTTTGTAAACAAGCTGAGTAATACCGTCACGCGTAAGCGTTACACAAAAGTTATCAAACCATGTCACCTTACCCTGAAGCTTTACACCGTTTGTTAGAAACACAGTACATGGTTGACGTGTTTTTCTGAGATGGTTCAAAAACACATCTTGGACATTATTTGTCTTATCGTCCTTTTTAGACATGTGGCAACTTTCTTTATCTTTTATTATTGACGTATCTCTTACATGAGGACACGTGAGTACATACTAAACAACACATGGCCTGCACTCAAGCCTTACTCCTTATATATACAAACAAAAGCTCTGCCCCTGTGAAAAAAATAACACAGTAAGTTGTAAATTTATTTACGCCAAAATGCAGGCATAAGTAATACAAGTAGTGTAAGCAACTCTAAACGCCCCAGCAACATAGAGAGACAGAGCACAAGCTTAGCACCTTGCGGCACGCTTGCATAGTTGCTGGCAGGGCCAACATCTCCAAGCCCAGGACCGAGCCCTGTTAATGTTGCTCCAGCCGCGCTAAAGGCTGTTTCTAGATCAAGGCCATATGCAGCCATAACTATAGAAATTACAATAAAAGTAACAAGATAAAGGCCTGCAAACGCCCAAACAGCCTGCATAACTTCAGATGAAATGGTTCTGTTTCCAATTTTTGCACGTACGATACCACTGGGGTGCAAAAGCCTTATCAGTTCTGTTTGGCTTTGTTTAACAATCATCATAATGCGTAAAATTTTCATGCCGCCAGCTGTCGAGCCAGAACACCCTCCCCAAAACATGAGAACAAGCATTGTCATGGGTGCAAGTACAGGCCATGCGTTGTAGTCTGCTGTGGCATACCCTGTTGTGGTAATCACGGCCATAATATTAAAGAGTGAGTACCTTACGGCCTCTGATGCTTGGTACACATCAAGGGACATCAACATAAGGCTAAGAACAACAACGGCTGAAATAACAAGAATAAGGAACATTCTAAATTCAGAATCTTTTGCATAAACCACGCGTCCTCTCGTGGTTAAAAACATGTAATGTAAACTAAAGTTTACAGCACCAAGAAACATAAAGAGCACGGCCACCATTTCAATAGAGAAAGAGTTAAAATGCCCTATAGATGCATCGTGCGTTGAAAAGCCCCCTGTAGCAACAGTTGTAAAAGCATGAGCTATGGCATCAAAAGTGCCCATGCCAGCCACGCTATAAGCTGCTGCACATAAAATTGTGAGCACAAGATAAACAATCCAAAGTAGCTTGGCTGTTTCCTTGATGCGAGGCTGGAGCTTATCTTTTGTTACGCCTGGCATTTCGCTTCTATAAAGCTGCATACCACCAATACCAAGAAAAGGAAGAACGGCAACCGCAAGGACAATAATCCCCATACCACCAATCCATTGAAGCATAGAACGCCAAAGCAGTACCCCATGGTCCATAGAATCGAGACCGCTAAGTACACTTGCCCCTGTGGTTGTAATACCTGCTACAGATTCAAACAATCCATCAATAAAGGTGGGGGCTGCACCTGTAAAGTACAGTGGTAGACTTCCAATAATAGAAAGCACAGACCATGTCAGGAATGTGAGAAGAAAAGCGTCTTTATGGGTCATGGTTTTATTGGTGCCGCGCATCATGATAACCATCGCACCGCCAGTCACCATCGTCGCAAAAGATACTTCTAGAAAAATACGTGCCGCTTGCCCCTCTTGGAAAAAAAGTGCCACAAATGCAGGCACGGACATAAGAGCCCCAAAGCCGCAGGCAAATACTCCCAGAACGTAAAATATCATTCGATAATGCATGCTACACCATCAACTCAATTTCATTAATACATTCTATACGGGTCACAAGAATAAGCGTATCCCCCTCTTCTACTGGAATATGGCCTTCAGCAAAAAATACCGTTCCGTCCTCTTTAATAACAGCTGAAACTTTAACACCTTCAGAAAGGCCAAGGCTGCCAACAGTTCTACCATGAGACGGTGAATTATATGTTACCTTTAGCTCAATCACTTCAAGTTTACCTTGGTGAATAGAATGCAGATCTTCTACGCGAGACTTTGTACGGCGTACATGCTGAAGAATACGCGAAGCTGTAATTTCTCTTGGAGAAATAACTTTATCAAGATGCAGCGTATCAGCAAGAGGCATAAGCATACGGCTTGCCACACGTGTAATTACATTTTCAACGCCAAATTTACGCGCACTAATAGAGGCCAAAATATTACTAGGGTCGTTACTTGTCATTACAAATACAGCGTCCATAGCCGATACATTTTCTTGCACTAAAAGATCACTATCAAGAGCATCTCCATAAAGAACAACCGCATGAGATAAGTGATGCGCAAGGAAGTTAGCGCGTTCTAAATTATTTTCAATAAGGCGCAAATTTACGCCGCGGGCTTCCATTTGAAGGGCAATCTCATACCCAATATGTCCACCACCAATAATCATGACATCTTGCATAGGTTTATGCTGGTGGCCAAGCTCTTCCATAATAGCCGTTCTGTCATCACGTTTGCAAAGAAGGTAAACCTCATCCCCTTCTTCTAGATGATCTTCACCGCGCGGATAAATAACACGATCTTCTCTAAAAATAGAGATGGCACGGAAGTTATATTCAATGCGTTCAAGAACTTCCCTAAACTTAACGCCAAGGTAAGCACACTCTTTTGGTATTTTAAGCCCTATGAGAGCAAGAGTATTGCCTGCCATATAGGTAACATCAAAAGAGCCAGAAACTTCAGCTGCGCGCACAACAGCATCTGCAACCTCTTTTTCAGGGCTAATAACAACATCAACCGGCATGTCTTCCCGGTTGTAAAGCCTGTTATGCGTAATGTTGAGATATGCCATATCTCGTACGCGTGCAATTTTTTTATTAATACCAAAAAGGCTATGGGCCACTTGGCAGGCAATCATGTTTACTTCATCAGATTGCGTTACTGCAATCAAAAGATGTGCACGGTCTGCGCCTGCTTGTTCAAGTACATCAGGGTGAGAGCCTACGCCTTCTACAATTTGAACATCAACCACGTCCAATACCTGCTGAAGTTTGTGTGCGTCATGGTCAATCATCACCACATTATGGTTTTCTGCACTTAAGTTTTGAGCAATGGAGATACCAACTTCACCCGCTCCGACAACAATGGCATTTAGCATAGATTTTAAAACTTATATTATTATTTTTAATATCTTCTTATTCTCCCACAAAAAAGAGCCCTATGACAAGGGCTCTCCTAAAAGCGGTGCAAAATCAAGATGAGCTATCGCTATAGTGTTGCGAAAATGATGGCGCCGCATGAACCGTAGCAGAATGTATGTAAATATACCTGAGCAACGGAAGCATGCGGCGCCATTATTTGCAGCTCTCTATAGTAGAAAGCTGGCTTGATTTTTATTCTGGGCGCGTATCAACGCCAAGAGACTTCAGTTTACGGTGAAGCGCACTACGCTCCATACCTACGAAATCTGCGGTTCTTGATACATTTCCACTAAAGCGCACAAGCTGGTTATTGAGGTAATTCTTCTCAAACAACTCACGTGCTTGGCGTAGTGGCATTTGTACCGCTTTTTCCATCATATCTGTGTCAAGTCCGTCACCACGCATAAGCTCTGGTGGCAGCATATCAGGCACAATCATTTTACCTGGGTGCATAATAATAATCCACTCAATCAGGTTACGCAGCTGACGTACGTTGCCCGGCCATGTGTAACTTGTCATAATTGCCATTGTTGCTGGCGCAATTTTAGGGATAGAACCACTATCTGGAGATAGAATTTTAAGGAAATTCTGAACCAGCGTTGGGATATCCGTGTTGCGTTTTCTTAGCTCAGGCACATGGATTGGCACCACGTTGAGGCGGTAGTAAAGATCCGCACGGAATTTACCAGCATCTACAAGCTCTTTAATATCTTTAGATGTTCCGCTAATCACACGTACATCTGCTTCAATCTGCCCGCCACTCTTAGGATCGTGGATACGACCATCCTGCAGGAACTTAAGAAGACGCGCCTGCATGTGAGGCGTAAGATCAGCCACTTCATCAAGGAAGAGTGATCCGCCTGCTGCTTGCACAAGCGTACTTGTTAGGGCCATGTCAAATGTTGCATCAGATACAGCACCTGGTGCGATTGACATAAACGGACGATCTGCGCGGCGTGATCCTTTATGGATAAGACGTGCAACAACCTCTTTACCAGCTCCGCTCTCACCCGTCACCATGATACGGCTTTCACCGCTAGCAACTTGCTTAATGGTTTGGCGTACGGTTGCAATTTCAGATGAGATACCAAGAAGTTCTTGTACTTCACCACCACGGCTACGCAGCAGCATGTTCTCACGGCGCAATTGCGTTTCGCGGATTGCACGGCTAGATGTAAGAAGAAGACGGTCAACAGATGGCGGTTTCTCGATAAAGTCGTAAGCGCCTTTTTGCGTCGCTGTTACAGCCGTTTCAATTGTACCGTGACCACTAATCATAATCACAGGAAGATCTGGTGCACGGCGTTTAAGACGAGACAATGTCTCAAGTCCGTCCATGCCATCCATCCAGATATCAAGAAGAACAAGATCTGGAAGTTTTTGACTTACAATGTCAAGGCACTCTTCACCGCTAGATGCTGTTGCAGTTTTATAGCCTTCATCTTCTAGTAGCCCTGAAAGTGAGGAACGAATGTCCTCTTCATCATCGACAATTAGCACGTAATTGCTCATCATAAAAACCCCATTTTTTTTAGTTTGTTATTTTCTGGTCTTAAGTATGTACTGTTGGCAAGCTCAGTTCGACTTTTGTGCCGCCCTCTTCTCGCCTGCATAGCTTAATTTGTCCGCCATGCTGATCCATTACACGTCTTACAATCGCAAGACCGAGTCCGGTCCCTTTTTTACGCGTTGTGACGTAAGGATCAAAAAGCTTATCTAGGTCTACATCTTCAGCGATGCCGACCCCGTTGTCTTCAATCGACAACAACAGTCTACCACTTTGTGACATATCTACAACAAGTTTTATCAATCCCACACGATTTTTTGCATCAGGATGCTCACTAACAGCGTTGGCTGCATTCTCCAAAAGGTTAGTAAGTGCCCGTCTAATATGGCTTTTATCCATATCTATTTCTGCATGATCTACTGAAATATTTTTTTCGTATGCGATATTTTCTCGCCCCTGCTGCTGAAGCAAAACTTCTTCCTTAATAAGAGGTATAATGTCGCTAACCTCTTGTTTTGCCGCAGGCATTCTAGCAAAATCACTAAATTCGTTTAACATTTCGCGCAAATCTTCTACCCGCCCGACAATTGTGCCAGTCAGCTGTCCAAAAAGCTCTCTATCGTCTTCTGGCATAATTTTAGTGTACTTACGTTTAAGACGCTCCGCACTCACCTGAATCGGTGTGAGCGGGTTTTTAATCTCATGGGCAAGGCGCTGTGCTACATCTGCCCACGCAGCAACTTTTTGTGCGCTTAAAAGATCACTAATATCGTCCACTGTCATCACCACAGCCTGTGTTTTAGCACGGCTTTGACGCATAGGTACCATGCGCAGTAACATGCGGCGCTCTTCTCCATTCATATAAATAGAAATTTTGCGTTCTTCAATTTCAGGAAGCTTATCAATAAACTCTTCAAACACATCATAAAGCTCGGCGCTATGGTTACTCAAACATTCCCCCTGTTTAAGGCCAAAGTTTTCATCGGCAATACGGTTACTGAGTATAACGGTCCCCGTGTTATCCAAAGCAACCACGGCAGAGGTTACACCCGTAAGTACGGCTTCCATACCGCGTCTACGCTCATCTAGCTCTTTGTTTTTCTTTTCAAGAAGCTCTCTGTTTTGGCGGAGCTGGCCAGTCATACGGTTAAAGGATTGGGTTAAAATACCAATTTCATCATCGTCCTGCGGTACAAGGCGTACATCTAGTTCCCCTGCACTTACCTTGTTGGTGGCAAATACAAGGTCTGTTACAGGTGTAATAATTTTACGAGCCAGCGTAAGGCCGACCCAAATAGCAGAGGCCAGTGCCACAAGCGCAAGAGCCCCCATAACAAGTGTTAAAGTAAACTGTACAGCACTTCTGCGAGAGCGTAGCTCATAGTAATCTCTGTAAGTTTCCTCTGTCTCGTTCATGCGGGCCACAAGAATAGGTTCAATAAGCCTTGCGCTAACCAGTACCTTACGTGTGCCAATGGGCGACACTGCATATATACGGTTATTTTGGAAAGAGAGGTGCGTCTCTCCGCCCGGTACAGGTTGGCGGATGGCGCTAAGTACTGCTGTAGGCAGGATAACATCGCCCGCACTCGGGCCGCCAAAAAGCGTACCATCTGTTTGGAAAACATAAACCTCGCTCATAAGACGAGAGAGCTTTTCTTGCTCCAGGCTCTCCCTGAGTCCTCGCTCATCTAAAAGTAAGATGGCATCAGCCACAGGGCGTGTATTTAAAATGGATTTATTTTCTAGAAGAAGTGTTTTTTGCTGCTCTCTCAAATAAGCCTGCGCCACTTCAAGCGATCCATCGAGTGCCCGTGTTACGCGGTCAGAAAACCATGTTTCAAGACCTTGGTTTAATACAAAAATAGATGCCACAGATACCACAAGCGTTGGCATAAACGCCAAAGTACTAAAGATACCAACAAGGCGTACATGCAGCTTGGCGCCAATAAGGGTGTTCTTTTGTTTAAGGAAGACTTCAATCAGCTTTTTACCAATATAAAGACTTGCCAAAAGAACAAGCAAAAGGTTCGCTGCAACAATACCAAGGAAGATAGCCCCAGAAACATTTGGCGCAATCATAATACCAGCAACAGATGCGATAAGCAGAAAGATTAAAAGCGCAATAATGAACCAACTACTTGCATGTATCACACGGCTCATAATGGCTTTTACAGATGTTCTCAAAGATCAGGTTCCTAAATCTTAATGTTTATATCTCAGCGAAGCGCTGAGAGTTGGATTCATAAATGTTTCTGGAATATAGCTTAACGCAAGGCGTGGCAGGCTACCAAAGCGAGCCCAAATGCCCCCTTCCTCTATAACGCCTCTATGGAAAGATAAAGAAACATTAACAAGGTAAC
>JAPKEQ010000057.1 GCA_028821995.1 Alphaproteobacteria bacterium | reverse complement strand
CATCAACAACAGCCACACCAACACCAACAACACCGCCAACACCAACAACAACATCAACAACAACAACAACATCAACACACACGACAACAACAACAACATTAACACCAACAACAGCAACATGGAAGCGAGACGGCGTTGCTGGCTGAAATTGTCCGTACATACGGCGCGAAAAAGCGTAGGAAATAATCAGCGTTTTACGAGCGCGGGTTACGGCCACGTAAGCAAGGCGTCGTTCTTCTTCAAGGCCCTTTTGGCCTTCCTCGTTCAGGCTGCGTTGGTGCGGGAAGAGGCCTTCCTCAAATCCAGGCAAAAAGACGTTTTCAAACTCAAGGCCTTTGGCGGCGTGCACCGTGGTAATTTTTACCGTATTGGTGCTGTCAGCATCGCGGTCCATTACAAGGCTAATGTGTTCAAGGAAGGTGCCTACATCGCTAAAATCTTGCAGCGCACGAATCAGCTCTTTGAGGTTATCAATGCGGTTTTTAGCGTCAGGGTCTTTATCGCTGCGGAGCATTTCAAGGTAACCACTATCTTCAAGTAAGTTTTCCATAAGCTTATCAGGAGAGGTGGTTTCTAAAGTTTTATGTGCCTCATCAATCAGTGTAATAAACGGGCGGAGTTTATTTTCAATACGGCTTTGTAATATACCATTTTCCATGGCCATGCGCGTCGCAAGAAACAGGCTTGTTTGGTGCTCGCGCGCTAGCTGAGTGAGCGTTGCAATGGCCGCAGGACCCATGCCGCGCTTAGGCACGTTCACCACGCGCTCAAAAGCAAAATCATCGCGCGGGCTGTTGACGAGGCGCAGGTATGCAATGGCATCACGGATTTCTTTGCGTTCATAAAAACGCAGGCCACCGATGACTTGGTAAGGAATACTCTGACGAATAAAACGCTCCTCAATCGAGCGGGTTTGCGCGGCCGTACGGACAAGAATCGCAAAGTCGTCCCAAGCTTCACCTTTGAGGTCGCTTTCAATACGGTCGCCAATAAATCGCGCTTCTTCACGGTCATCAAAAACAGGGTGTACTTCAACTTTGTCGCCGTCATCACCGTCTGTCCAAAGGGTTTTATCGTGGCGCTCTTCGTTGTACTTAATCAGGCCAGAGGCTGCGTTTAGAATATGCCCTGTAGAGCGGTAGTTTTGCTCAAGCCTTACAGATTTACTGCCAGGGAAATCGCTATCAAAACGCAGAATATTACCCACCTGCGCGCCGCGCCATGCGTAAATAGATTGGTCATCATCACCCACCACGCAAATGTTGTTATGGGTTTGCACCAAAAGGCGTAGCCATAGGTATTGCACGGTGTTGGTATCTTGGTACTCATCCACCAGCACATACTTAAACTGGGTTTGGTAGCGAGAGAGAATATCTGGGTTCTTTTTAAACAGCTCAATGGGGCGAAGTAGAAGATCACCAAAATCTGCGGCGTTGGCATCTTTAAGACGTTTTTCATAAGCCTTATAAAGATCAATGACAGGGATTTCAAACCCGTAAACTTCGTTCTCTGGCACTTGGTGTGGTAACCAGCCGTTGTCTTTCCATTTACCAATGAGGTAAGTGAGCTGGCGGCCGCTCATGGTGGTATCGTCAATACCGCGATCCTTTAAAAGAGATTTACACAGGCTGAGCTGGTCATCTGCGCCGAGAATTGTAAAGTTACGGTCTATAAAGCCAGCAGCTTCTGCATGAATGCGCAAAATACGCGCCCCAAGGCTGTGGAAGGTACCAAGCCACATGCCAGATGCGGGCATACCGAGCATTTGCTCAATGCGTTCTGCCATTTCCTTGGCGGCTTTATTGGTAAAGGTAACAGCCAGCACCTGAGAGGGCGCAGCAAGGCCCTGCATAAGAATATATGAAAGGCGTGTTGTGAGTACGCGTGTTTTACCTGTACCTGCACCTGCAAGCACCAGAAGAGGGCCCTCTGTATGGAGGACAGCTTCTCTTTGTGGGTCGTTTAAACTGGAGACAATATCTTGCATAAAAAGAGAGTAGCATTTTGTGTTATTTTGTCCATAGTTAAGCATGATAGTGGCGAATTTTAGCCACTATTTTTAATTTTTCCCCTTGAAAGTGAGATGAGTCATTCACATATCCTTGCTACGGGAGAGAGAACGTGAGATTCTGCCGAAGTTAACAAAGGATATATAAAACAATGACAAACGTGCAAACAGTAGAAAAGCAGACATTTTCAGCAAAGCTAACGCAGTTGCGTTCAAAGCTTGCGCATAAAATGGCAAGCGCACTTATTGGCCGCCCTGTAACGATTAGTACAACCCCTTCAAGTACAGTCGCGTCATCTCTTATTCTTTGGTATTTTGAGGGTAATACACGCAAATTTATTATGGTGCGCGAGAAGCAAGATGAAAACTGCGCCCGCTTTGTGAGCTGCCTTGATAGCGGTAAGTACGAAAGCCCATCAGTTGCGTTGATGAACACGTGCCGTATTGCTCTTGGTGAATCTTTCATTAAAACCGTGAACAAACGTCTTTTTGATGTAGATCGTGTTATCAGTGCGCCAATGTTTAAATATGAAGATAAGTTTACAGGCAAAATTCGTCCAATCCAGGCACTGGTATGGATGATGCAAATTACGCCTGAACAAGCTGAGCTGTGCCTCACCCATAAAAAAGGCCCAGAAGTGGTGGCGATCCCTGAGTTCGCAATAGTTGGCGGGGATGTAACGCCAAGCCACCGCGTCATTTACCAAGCAAGCCTCAGGCACATTCATGCCGGCAGTAACCGCGAAGATGCGGACCTGTTTGAAGCCCTTGAGGACTTACTTAAAGACTCAGCGCCAAGTACGCGAATCTTACATTAAACATACTCAACAAAAAGCCCCGCATTTGCGGGGCTTTTTATTATCGAATGGATCTGAATTTATCAGCCTGCTTTTTAGAAGCAGTGGCTCGAAAGGTCTCAGGAGCCTGTGGGTTCTCAAGCTGTTTATTAAAATTGCGAATATAGGCAATAATATGAGACTGAGTTTGAAAGAGTGTCTTTTCATGAAGGATTGCAATTTGTGCAGCTTTCAAAAGCTCTTCTTGAGTAAAAGGTCTACGGGCAGAAAGGTAACTGCTTCCAATTGCTAGCTTAGCTCTTTCAAGTAAGTAACCGCGCGGCATGCTCAGGGCATCTTCAGGTTTTATTAACTGCATGTAAGGCTCCAGTAAACAAAAGAAAAGAGGAAGATATATGAATCCCTTACGTTCTACAGAAGCCTTAAATAGCCGTCAAGGGCTTTAGATGTTTGAAAATTCATCTGTGGCTGCTACAAGGGCTTTTGCTGTGCCGGGTTCTGTAGCGCTATGCCCTGCATTTGGCGTAATGATAAGCTTAGAGCTAGGCCAAGCTTTATGGAGCTCATAAGCCTGTGAAACGGGGCACACCATATCGTAACGGCCATGCACAATGGTGCAAGGAATATGGCGCACTTTATCAATGTAATGAATCAGTTCATTATCATCCAAAAAGGCATCATTAACAAAGTAATGAGCTTCAATGCGTGCAAAAGGCAGGGCAAACTGAGGGTCTACCCCTTTTTCTATAAGCTCAGGGCTTGGGATAAGCTTACTTGTGGCCATCTCCCAAGTGGTCCAATGTTTCGCGGCTTCAAGGCGCACCGCATCATCGTTGCTTGTGAGGCGTTTATAGTAAGCAAATACAAGGTCGTGACGTTCTTCTACAGGAATGTGGTGGCTGTAGGTTTCAAAAGCATCAGGGAAAATATGGGACGCACCTTCTTGGTAAAACCAGTGAATATCTTTTTTACGGCAAAGGAAAATGCCGCGCAGTACCATAGCGCTCACATGTTGCGGATAGGATTCTGCATAAGCAAGAGCCAGTGTACTGCCCCAGCTGCCACCAAACAGGTGCCATTTAGGAATACTTAATTCAATGCGAATCTGTTCCATATCATCAATAAGGTGCTCCGTCGTATTATCCTCGAGAGAGGCAAACGGCGTGCTTTTACCACAGCCACGCTGATCAAACATGATAATGCGATATTGAGACGGATCAAAGAAACGTCTATACATGGGGTCTGTGCCGCCGCCAGGGCCACCGTGGATAAACAGAACAGGGATACCATTGGGGTTGCCAGATTCTTCTACGTAGAGTGTATGAGTATCACTGACTTGTAATGTATGAGATTCGTAAGGCTCAATAGCTGGATATAAATAGACTTCTGGCATGATGCATCTCTGTTTTGTTCTTCTTATCTTTATGGGAGGCAGTATGAAAGAAAAAATGGTGCTATGCAAGGCATGCAAAAAGCCCCCCGTAGAGGGAGGGCTTTTCACAAAATCGATTGGTGTTAATTGAATTTGGACAAAATCCGCATGAGAGCGGCATTTTGGTGAGTGGCAGCAATGCCAGCAAGACCAAGGTGTTTGATTGTTTCTTTCAGGCCGGGTTCAGATTTACAGGCAATTTCGTAAGCCTGCAACTGGCTGGTCGGAAGGTTTCTGTCATTCATGAGGTTCGTGGCCATCTGGTTGCGCACTTCATAGTATGCCTGATCATACATGAGGTTTTGTACGTTGCTGGAAGCTGCAGGAACAGCTTGCAGCGCATCCTTCACGGCAGAGCGAGCAGTTGCAGCAACAATGGCGCTGTTAGCTTCAATGATTTTGGCAACCAGTTCTGCGCGAGGAAGAGTGATGTTGGTCATGAGCATTCTCCTATTGTTGCTCGGTGGGGAAAAGGTGAAGATTCAAAGGTAGAGGAGGTATAAAGGCGGACGAGAGCATTGTCAATGGTGGTATATGAGAAAACGCTTATTTAAGAGGCTTTATTAAGATTTTAAGGCTTTTATATGCAAAAAGCCCCCCGTAGAGGGAGGGCTTGATGTATCGTTTAAATCAGGATGCGCACGGTGCCTTTTTGTTCTGCATGTGGCCAAAAATCTGGATCAACCAGCTCAAGTGCAGAACCTTGCCATTCCATCTGTTGGCCATTTTTTGTTGAGATGAAAAGGCCTTTAACCGTTTGAAAAGAGACGGTGCCGTCTTTGGCGTATATGATAGATGTGCTGAGCGCACCCATGCTTTTGCCACATTCACCTTCAAAGATACGAAGGTTCGCTGGCGTGAGGGGGCGGTTTGCATCGTGGGTGACGCAGATCCAGCGCGGATCTTTTGCGCAATCTGTAGAACCCCATGCAAAGACCTGGCGGTTCTCAGGCAGAGGTTTGAGGGTGATTGCCGAGAGATCAAAATCTTCAACAATACTGAACCACTCGCCGCGGTCTTTATTCCAAAAACGATGCTCCACTTCAATGGACGTAGCGTTTTCAATGCCAAAGTCCATGCAGCCGAAGGAAAATTTTGACCAGGGGTCATCTTCTTGGCGTGTGACATCTTCAAGCCGCCAATGGCCAAATGACTGTTTCATATTGAACTTATGGATGCGTAGGCCTTGGAAAGTTTCGCCATTAGTGCTGAGAAACACTGCAGGCTCTGTTTGGCCAGTTTGCATGATTAGAATGTGGACGTTGTCGTCCTTGAATAGTTTTAGCATGGGAGTTCCTCATGGTAAGAAAGGGAAGGAAAGGGTGGGTGTTATTGTTTTATATATGAGGTAGAGCAACGAACATTACAAGCTCCCCAAAAGGGGGGCTTGTAGGCTTGCTATGCAGGGAAGGTGATTTGGGCTTTATAAATGAGGCCGGAAGCGAACAGAAGGTCAATGTAGCCTTCGCGTCCCGTCTCTTTATTTTTAAGTTTTTCCCAAATAGATTGTTTTTTCTCGTGGCACAGGCCGTTAAAAGCATTCATTACATCATAAAGTGCGGCGGAAGAGTCCTCTTTGAGGTGTGTATTAAGCTGCTCTGCAATAGCAAAAGCAGTACGAGCCTCTTCAAAGTCGCCACTGATGGCCTGTTTACGCATGAGTTTTGGAGCGCGCTTGAAGGTGTCTGAGTAAAGGCCTTTAGCAGCCTTATGACGGGTTGCAATATCCTGAGCACTAGGGGGAGCTGATGTAAGACTGAACATGACTTTACGCTGCGTGGCCGGGGATAGGTCCAGAAAATTTTCTAAGCACCAAATTGCTGAATTTTTATTGGGTTTGTTTTGGCTCAGAAAATTTAGAACCCAAAGAACAGCATCAAATGTATTTGATTTTGGGGCAGGCATGGCAAAATCTCCATGGAAAAGAATGTGAAAAGTCAAAAAGATATATAAATCAATATACTTTTATCGCCCGCAGCGGAGGCCGTCAAGCCAAAATGCCATTTACCATATCACGCTTTTTGCCAAAGCCGTCTTGTTTAGACACTTCAAAGCCTGCGGCTGCGAGCCTGTCTTTTACTGTTCGTGCTGCACTGTAGCTAGCGACGGTTCCTCCCGTATTTGTGTGAGCGCCAATAGCTTGCATGAGTTTTTCATCCCAAAGCTCTGGGTTTTTGGTTGGGGCAAAGCCGTCAAGGTACCAAGCGTCTGCCATGAAGTCAGCCTTGGGTAGGTGATCAAGTGCGTTGTGATGCAGCACTTGTAGCTGCACGCCCATAAATGTATCTGGCGCAATAAATGCTTCATTGTAGAGTGTTCTGTAGGTTTTTGAAAACTCTAGAATGTACGGCGATAGAGAGTCATGCTTTTCAAGGTGCTTTCTTACATCAAAAAGTTCAAGCGGGTGGAGCTCATAAGACAGGTAAACAAGTCTGCCTTTAGGTTTGGCTTCAATCCATGCATCTACTGTTGTGAGGAAGTTCAGGCCTGTGCCAAAGCCAAGTTCGCAAATGGTGAAGACTTCGTCTTCTTCAAGTGTTGCCCAGCGTTCAATTAGATTGTTGCCGCCAATAAATACGTGCCGCGTTTCATCGTCTCCGCCCTCTTTAGAGCAGTACAGGTCATCATACATACGAGACTTAAGCAATCCATCTTGCCAGTAAACGCCCTCAGCTGGACCCCTCTTAGCCATTTGCTTTTGTTTATTAATTGATGCCATCTAAGCTGCGCTTTCGTCCTTTTTCGCGTCAGTAGACGTATCTTCTGACTCTTCCGCAGTGCCGCCAACGTTGCCAGCACCAGTGCTTTCTGGCTTTTGCAGCGGGAAGAAAATCACGTCACGGATGCTTTCCGCATTTGTAAGTAGCATAACCAGGCGGTCAATACCAATGCCGATACCACCAGCAGGCGGCATGCCGTGCTCAAGAGCGCGAATGTAATCGCTATCGTAAGGCATCGCTTCATCGTTCCCTTTTGCGGCTTCTTCTACCTGTGCTTTAAAGCGTGCGGCTTGGTCAGCAGGGTCGTTCAGCTCACTGTACATGTTTGCAATTTCCCAACCGTTAATGAAAAGCTCAGCGCGCTGCGTAATGCTGCGGTCATCGTCATGTGTACGGGCCAGAGGCGACGTCGCCAGTGGGTGGTCGTAAATGTACGTTGGGTTAATAAGCTGGCTTTCGCATAGCTCTTCAAATAGCGTTGCAAATACGTGGCCTTCATCCTGCCAATCTTCAATCTCAACGTGGCAACTTTTGGCAAAGGCAAGCATTGATGCTTTGTCTTTGAGGTCTTCTTCTTTCGCGCCACCAAGGGTGAGTAGGGCATCTTTCATGCTCATGCGTTTCCAAGGACCTGTGAAGTCAATTTCTTTGTCACCGTAAGTGAGCTTTGTCGTTTCAAATACTTTTTGGCAGAGGTGCTTAATCAGCGCCTCAACAAAGTCCATTGTATCGTCTGCGTCCCAGTAAGCTGTGTAGCTTTCTAGCATTGTAAACTCTGGGTTATGCTTAATAGAAATCCCTTCGTTACGGAATACGCGTGCCATTTCAAATACGCGCTCAAAGCCGCCCACAACTAAGCGCTTAAGGTGAAGCTCAAGTGCAATGCGCAGGTTAAGTGGAATATCCAGTGCATTGTGGTGGGTGCTAAATGGCTTAGCTGTTGTACCGCCTGCTTCATGGTGCAGGAAAGGTGTCTCCACTTCAAGGAATCCAGCGTTTTCATAAAAACGACGAATCTCAGTCATAATCTCGCAACGCTTACGGAATGTATCACGCGTGTCTTTGTTCACGATAAGATCCACGTAACGCTGACGGTAACGTGTTTCTTTGTCTGTCAGGCCATGCCATTTTTCAGGAAGAGGGCGTACAGATTTTGTAATCATTTTATAGCTTGTTGCTTTCACAGAAAGCTCGCCTTTTTGCGTGCGCATCATTGTGCCTGTTACGCCCACAATATCGCCCACGTCACATGTGGTTTTAAATTGGTCGTAAACTTCTTTGCTCAGGCTATCTACGCTCAGCGCGCATTGAATTTGGCCTGTTTCGTCTTGAAGGCGTACAAAGGCAAGTTTACCAAATTCGCGGATAAACATCGCGCGGCCAGCAATGACAACGGTGTCTGTTAGTTCGCCCAGCTCTTCGCTGCTCATTGGGCTGTATTTATCCCAAAGAGCGCTGGCGCTGTGGCTTGGCTTAAAGTCGTTTGGGTATGGGTTTGTGCCTGCTTCGCGCAGAGCGTCTACTTTAGCGCGGCGCGCATTAATAACAGAATTTGTTTCCAGCGTCATGGGAGTTGGGGCTTCCTTTGTATGTATAACTAAATTTTTACAAGATTAGTTGTAACAATTCTGCGGCCTAATTTCAATGGTTAAGAGCGAATTCCTTTAAAAAAGTATACATTTTACATAGGGAGACAGTTTGGGTGTATACAATCTGTTGACGGAGTGAGCAAAAAGGTTTAAAAAGGAGGGAGTATATATCTGTTTACTTTTTCTGAACCCTTCATGGAGACATCAATGTTTTTTCAATGGTTAAAAAAAGATGCGAAGGCCGCTTGGCTTGCTTGGGATAAGTTTGCAAAGACGGCAACAGGGCGTTTGGGCATAGCTTTTATGTTTGGTTGCTATGCATCTTCTTTCTATGCGAGCTCTGTTGAAATGAGCAACCTCGCTGCTGGGGTCTGGGCTATGTATAGCCTCTTCTTTATTTGGCTTGCTTACGTGGCCTACGAACGCGACAATACGCCAGACACTGCCACAGCTTAAATCGATTTTAAAAGCCGCCCTATGGGGCGGCTTTTACGTGTTTTAATCTTCGTTTTTAAAGTGGTCGTAGAGGTATTTTTCGCCTTTATCACAAAAGAATGTCAGAACGTTTTTAACGTCTTTATGTTTTTTGCGGATACGATCTGCCGCTAGCCAGTTCGCGCCGCTAGATGGCCCTACAAACGTGCCGTAGGTTCTCGCAAGTTCTTTCATTTTGGCCACGGCGTCTTCGCCGCTCACGCGCACAATATCGTCAATTTCATCTCTGTGGCGCTCAATAATGCCGGGCACAAAGCCATCAGAAATCCCTTCAATCAGGTGATGGCTAAATTCGCCGCATTTAATCAGCGCCGCGCCGTCTGGCTCCATAGCGACAACTTTGATATTGGGGTTATGTTTTTCTTTAAGTACTTTACCAACACCAATAAGCGTGCCGCCTGTGCCAATGCCGTTGGTCACAGCGTCAATGGTAACGCCTTTAGGGATTTGGCTAAGGATTTCCTCTGCCATCCATTTTTCGTTTTCTTCTACGTTCCACTCATTATTAAACTACTGCGGACACCAGTGGCCCGGCAGCGCACCAAGGCGAAGAGATTCTGCCATGGCTTCGTCCACGTTAAAAGTGCCGACAAAGCGCACATCAGCCCCAAAGGCACGGGAGATATAAGCGCGTTCTTTTGAGAAATCTTTCGGCATGCAGACAATCATTTTGTAGCCCTTTACCGCGGCTACCATGCTCATGGCATTTCCCGTGTTACCGCTTGTGGATTCCACGATGGTATCGCCGGGCTTAATGAGGCCTTCTTTTTCTGCGCGCTCAATCATATATTTTGCAAGGCGCGCTTTGAGTGAGCCTGAAGGGTTGAGAAACTCGCATTTGATAAAATTATTATCAATGTGGAGAAGGGGGGTATCGCCAATGGCATCAAGGATTGTTTGCGTCATGCGATAAGGGCTCCTAGTTTGGTATGTGATTTTGCGGCATTGTGTTGAGCGCGCTTGGCACGGGCTGCTGCGGCATAAGAGGGCTAAGGACGATGCAAATGCACATGGTAATGGCAATGCCTGCCACAATGAGAACAACCTTTTTAGGCAGCTCTGTTACGCCAAGATTTTCTGGCAGTGTTTTGTACAGTAAAAATACAGTGTAACCCAAAAGAGGCAGAGCAATAATACCGTAGATCATACCAAGAAAAGCAAAGAGTGAGGCGACAGCAATCGGCACACATGTGAGGAAGGTAATCATGAAGGCTTTATCAAGGTCTTTTTCACCGCCAAGGCGCGGGGCCATTATGCTAAAAATGAAAGCAAGAAGCAGAATGCTCGCTATTGTAAAAATAGGTTCAAAAATTGTTGCAACAATAGAAAATTCTGCGCCTGTCACAATGTTAATAAGAGCTAGAAGTACGGCAATAGCAACAAAAAGAGGAAGTGCTTTATGAAGAGTGGTTTCTTTCCATGGGGTGATGTTTTGAATGTGGGAATCAATCGTTTGGAAAGGTGATTTGACCATGTTCATGCAAAGAGAAGCTGTCTCTTGAGCAATGCTCTTTATATCAAATGTTTTTTTACTCATAAGCTTAAGGCCTCTTATATTGTTTTTTGATGAACAGAAAGTGTATCAAGAGGATGCCTTTGACGCAAGGTTATGAGCCATCCGGCAAATTTCTTGTGCCTGTGCTCTCAAACTAAGCATAAAAATGACAAGGTTACAGATAAAAGCCTTGACGCAGGCGGGATAGTTTTC
>JAPKEQ010000056.1 GCA_028821995.1 Alphaproteobacteria bacterium | reverse complement strand
CTATTCGGTTAAAAATAAAAAATTTCTCTAGCCCCTCTTCTTATTAAAAAGGAGAGGGGCTTTATTTATGCCCTAACATTAAAAAAACTTGATATTAGAAAAATCTAATATTATAATACTTTTATGAATGACATGAATGATAAGGCAGAAGCCGTCTCAAAATACCTTAAAGGCATTGCAAGCCCACACAGGCTCCTTCTTCTCTGCTCAATGGCAGAAGGTGAAAAGAGTGTTACTGAGCTTATGGAAGCAACAGGACTGGCACAAAGTTCTGCTTCTCAACACCTTGCAAAACTAAGAGAAGAAGGCGCTGTTAGCTATAGAAGGGAACATCGTACTCTTTATTACAGCATTTCATCCAAACTCACGCAGGATATTATGGCCCTGCTCTACCAAGAATTTTGTCAAAATAAGGAAAATATAAATGTGTAAATATAAGGGCGTATTGCCTTGGGCTCTAGGAGGCATTTTGCTTGCTGTTGCTTTCTTGAGTGCTGTTCTATTTGTAAAGCCAATTGGAGTATCTACCCAGTTTGTTATAGCTGATGCTGCTGTATGGGATGTTATAAACCCAGATATTATCCAAGAAAATACCGAAAGCAAAACTGGCTACAGCTCACCCAATGCTTACTTGAACAAAAGCGGCGGTAAATATGCAAAAAATGCTGCAAACCCGCTTAACTACAGCTTTGTTTTTGTTCTTGCCATGATGTTTGGTGCCTTATTATCCAGCAAAATATCTGGTGACAAACCAGAGTCAAAGCAAGAATCTCTCATGCCCAAAGCATGGTCTGATAATTTTGGCACTCGTTCTAAAAAGCGTTTCATATGGGCCTTTATTGCTGGTTTTATTGTTCTCTTCGGCGCGCGCCTTGCTGGCGGTTGCACAAGCGGACATATGATGAGCGGCATGATGCAAACCTCTCTTAGCGGCTACCTCTTTGCCCTTGGTTTGTTTGCCACATCTATCCCACTCGCTATTATTCTTTATAAAAAACGCTAAAGCTTAAAAAGGAATTTAACTATGGAACTTTCTCTCGCTATTGCTCTTGGTACGTTGTTTGGCTTTGCCCTTAACCGCGCCGGAGCCACTAACCCAGAAAACATTATTAACATGCTACGGTTTACAGATTTGCGCCTTATGAAAACCATTCTATTTGCTATTGGCGTGTCCTCAATTGTTTTGTTTGGCGGCCTTAAACTTGGCTTTATTGATGCTGGACATGTTTCTATTAAAGCTGCGCACCTTGGCGTTATTGCTGGTGGCGCCCTGCTTGGCGTTGGGTTTGCCATTGCAGGATATTGCCCCGGTACAGGACTTGCAGCCCTTGCAACAGGCCGCAAAGATGCGCTCTTTTTTGTACTTGGCGGCTTTGCTGGTGCCTTTGCCTTTACGCTAAGCTATGGCTGGCTTAAAGCAAATACTTCTCTGTTTGATAGTATTTTAGGCGGGAAAGTAAGCCTTGCTGAAACAGGGAGTAAATATGAACACCTTATGACTATGGACGGTACAATGCTTGGCATTTTGCTTGGCCTCGCCTTTATTGGTATCGCCATTGCAGTCCCTAAATCACTCAGATAGAAAAAGGCTCCTACGGGAGCCTTTTTTAACAGTTTATCATTTTATAAATGAAGTTTTTGGCCTCAAAGGCTTCAGGCTTAAGTGCTGGCTTATAGTGCTTGCAAAATAATTTAAAGGCCTCAAATCCTTCCTTTGTAAAAATTGGCTTATTTATGCCATGCCCTATTTTTTCAATTTGAAATGCATTCATTTGCTGTTCATACAAATTTAAAGGCATAGCATACACAGGAATACCAAGCTCAACAGCTTCACTCATAAGCGAATGTCCTGCTGTGCTTATAACCCCCTCACACGTCGCTAAAGCCGCTAAAAAATCCCTATCATTACTACTTTTACCATCAAAAATATGAAAAGAGCATTCAGGGAAAGCTTCACAAACTTTCTGAATTTTCTTAAGGCTTTGCCTGTGTCCGCCTTGAGCAGATAAATAGATAAGATAAGAGCCTTTTTTCACTTCTCTTTTGAGTCCTTGTAGCTCTTTTCTTAGAACGGGCGCGACAACCGTTACTTCATCTTTAAACGCCTTTCTTACTGGCACATCAAAGAATGAAAAAACGATTCTTTTGTGAGCCTTTGGAAAAAACATACGGAGCCTCTGCACTTCATCAATGAGAGATGCCCCTGCAAACTCTTCTGGAAACTCTCCCGTAAGGTACTTACTTTGCTGATCAAGCGTATAAAGCGGCGCATCATACATATAGGCGTATTGAGCACTCACAGGCTCATAATCTGTTAGCACGGCATCAGGCTTACCAATAAATTTTTGTGCCTGTGCCATGCCTTTTGCATTGATCTCCCAAAAATTTTGCTGATTCGCCGCATGGGCCAAACTGTCCTTAAAGCTCAAACCACCCGGCATGCCCACAACATAAGGCACTGCCACAGGGATAACTTGAATATTTTTATCGTCACCAAAGCGCCTTTCACAAAATTTCAGGCTTTCTCCGTAAGCAAAAATGGCAATGCGTGCCTGCTTTTTTAACTCTTCTATAATAGGCAGCTGACGGTACATATGACCCAGCCCAATACCGCAAATACCATAAACAATTTTTTTCATTTTATATCCCCCTCCTTTATAAGCTTTGCAGTGTCCTGCCTTGTTCCAGAAACTTCAAACACTTGAATATTTTTAAGCGCCTGAAAGAGTAAACCAGGCAACTTGCCTTCTGCTGCTTTATCATCAGGCTGGAAAACAGCCTCTCCCTCCCCTAGCACAACAGAAGCATTGACTGTATCCATAAAGAACGGAAAGAGTTTGTGGAGCGCGCTCATTTTTGACATTTCTTGATATTTAAGAGGTTCATTTGTCAGCTTTACCATCCAAACAGCTTGAATACTTTGTGGCATTTCATCGTATAGCTCTGAATTTAGTTTAAAAGCCACACGATCTCCGTAAACTTTAACGTCAGGAATATGCATATTTACCTGCTGATCGAAAGCTTCCTTGCCTACCGTCATTGTCCTCGTGCCGCCGATAGCTCTCATTTGGCCTTCATTCAAGCACAGCAATGTTTTATTACCAGAGACAACTTTCCCCATGCCTTGTTGAATGCATTCAAGCAATACAGAACTCTTCCCTCCACCTGAATGCGCAACAATTAAGTGCCCATCAATGCAGGTGCTATGTACGCTATAAGTTCCTTTTCTTAACAAACTCTCTCTCACCAAGGCGCCAAGCAAGTGATATCCATCCATCGGAAACTCATCTCTACATGGCGTATTCAGCACTGCATGGTTTTTGTGTTTTGCTAGGTTTGTAAAAGGTGAATGCTTCAAAGTAAGCGTGAGCATGCAAGAACCTTTGTGCAAAGGCCTGGGTACATATGCATCAAGTAAAAGTTGATCTGGTAGCAACTCTGCGTTTATATTGATCATCTTTTACCTCCTTTCTCTATAAAGCTTAAAACAGCAGAGGCAACAGCCTTATCCCCAGAGGTGCCATATACATCAATCAAAGCTTTTGAGGCACTTCCTTTCGCATTTACTATAAAATCTAAAGAGTTTTTCATACAAAGGTTTGCTCTATCAAGCCCGTGAACACAACTCACTATATCCTTCATCACTTGCGATTGCTCCTTTCTATAATCTAAAGGGGGGATATTAAGTATATTATGCCAAGGAATAGCATGATCGACATACCCTTCTGCCTGAATCATCTCTAGCTGCTGGCCTTGGCTATCATTTGTAGGCGGAAGCCATACTGTAGGAAGGTCAAACCGAGCCGCATCATAAATATTACCAAGGCCAGAGGTCATAAACGCACATTTACTCCCCGCGAGAATTTTTAACATCTCTTCCCTTGTATAGCTCTTTGCACCCATATAAGGGAGCGCCTTAACAATCTTCTCACTGGCACAGACTATAAGCTCCTCCCCTACAGGCACAGCAGCTCTCACAGCTTTATACATATGCGCCGCATAACTTATTGCATCCGTTTCACTCCAAAACGGGTTCATAAGTCCGCCAAAATTAAGCAGAACATGCCTGCCTTCTCTTCTTGGTACATCTGCTTGTAAAATAGGTGGCACAGGTAAAACCATTCCACTCATTAATGCTTTATAATTTTTCAGAAGCGCACCTACGCCAATAAAATTTTGAGAAAGATACAAGTCACAATGCCTTACAGCCTCCGGTATCTCTTTCCAGAACCATGTCAGAGGATCATAGATAACAACCTTTAAGCCTGCAGACCTTGCCTTTTCAGCCATTATAAAATCTAGAGATGTAAAAAACACATCATACTGCTGCAAGGTTTCAATCAGCTGCTCTTCATTCATACTGGCTAAATCATATATCTCATCATATGCAAGCGGCCTTTGCAAATCTAAGCTATGGCCGTCTCCTATATAAGAGATACGATCCACCTGCCCCTTTAATAGAGGGAAGAAACTAGCTGTCGCGGCCGTTGGGCCAAAGCCAAAAGATTCAGCATTTAAAAGCAGTTTACAATTCATAAGGTTCAAAGCCATAAAGATATTCCCCAAGTTGGTTTAACTGTTCAGAGTTTCTAACCTCATTCATGAGCGTACTATCTGTAAATCTTGGCTTCATGCTGGCATGCATGAGCGCATCCCTCACATTACTGCCAAGGCCGTTTTTAAACGCTCTCTTTCTAATCTCTTGCATTTCATTAAAGTGATCAGGCACAGGTCCCATGGCAATCATGGCCACATACCTTGTAGAATCAGAAAGGTTTGATGTGTTGGCATGAGTTGTTCTACTATCCCACGTTACAAGGTCCCCTGCCCTTAACGGTATGGCCTGCTGATGCTTTTCTAACCTTTCAGCAAGCAAGGAACCTTCTGCTAACTCCACATACTCTCCCTTATTTTTTACAAGTGGAATATAGTCATGGAAATCCTGCCTCGAACCTGGCACAGCTCTAAAAGTACCTTGCTCTTTGGAGTTATCTGCCAGCGCTAAAATGCCTTGCAAGGTTTTAAAGTTTGGATGAACCACTGGGTTTTGATCCACATGAAGGCCCAGCGCTTTTCCGTCCGCACTTGGAAGCTTTACGCCAAGCCTATCAAAGCTCGCCCATAGGTCAACCCTCCCCCATAAGAGCACATGATGAATGTAAAGCCTTATGCTTTGCCTAATCTGTGCCCAAACATCATCATGGTAAAGTTCAAAAAAACCTCTACTGAGAAGCGGCGTGCCGTTTTTATCTTTAGGAAGATGCTGCCAGCTGCCAGGATCAGTCAAATCAAACTGCCCCTCACTTACAATGCATGCAACTTCCTGAATTCTTGCCACAGCCTTTATACATAAATCAGAAGAAAGCACCCCCTTACCCACCACAAGCCCATAGGTATGAAATGCATCCATAAAGGCCTCTTCATCTGCAAGGGGGTCAAATGCAAGGGCATATCCATCCGCACCTATAGGGTATTTAGGATAATCTGTATTTTGAGAAAGTGTAGGTGAAAGCGTGTGCGAGTAAGTTTGGAGATTGCGGTGAAGAGTGTGTATGAGTTTGATAATTTTTTGGTTTAGATCCGGCGGAGATGATTCTATCTCCCATACAAGATCCCTTACAGATTTGTCTATAATCACGGCGTTTCAGCCTCCTTATATATTGCGCTTTTATAAAGCACAAAGACGTTAAATGAGCTCCAATCTGTTTGGAACTTTGACTCATTTGTAACAGGGGGAATAAAAAGACCTCGTTACATATAAATTTAACATAAATCTCATAGCTGTCCAAATTTATTTTATAAGATACAAAATCGTCAAAAACCATTGCATACAACGCACACCCATGCTATATATCGCACATCAGTAAAAAATCTAAAATGTTTTGTGTATAGATCCCATAGTTTCGGGGTCTTTTTTATCATTTATCTGGCAAAGGTTTCCGCCTTTTCTAGATATTCAACGTGCCTTGGCACATACGTCATGTATAGGAGATTTCCCATGACAAAAATTACCATTCTCGGTATCGATATTCAAAATGACTTTCAGGATCAAAAAGGGGCTGCCCTACCTGTTCCCGGTGCAACCGTGGACAGCCAACGCAGCGCGCTTTTTCTGAATCGCCTCAAGACAGGTGATTTAAAATTTAATGGGCACACACTCCATGACCCTGATGAGATCATTCTCACCTTTGACACCCATGAAGTAGAGGGAGCAGAACACCCTGATATTGCGCATCCACAAATGTGGCGCGATGCTGAAGGAAACATGCCGCCGCCTTTTACGATGATCACATTTGCAGATATCAAAAACGGCGTTTGGAAACCTTACGACCCTGACCTTGAAGATTATGTACTTTGGTACACGCTACAGCTGGAAGAAACAGATGGCCTTGCCCACTTCATCTGGCCTGTGCACTGCAAGCTGGGGACATGGGGACATGAAATCCAAACCAACTTCAACGCAGAATGCTATCGCTGGGAAAAACGCACAGGAAAAATCACCACGGATGTGCTCAAGGGCAAAAATCCGCTCACTGAACACTACGGCGCGATTCATGCCCAAGTGCAGCTTGAGGATCCGCACACGCAAGTGAACGAGAAACTTCTCGAGCGCTTGCGTAGCACTGACCTCATCTTTGTGATGGGGCAAGCCCTTAGCCACTGCGTTAATACCACCATCCGCCAATGTGCGGAATTGGTTGGTAAAGAGCACATCGGCAAATTTGTACTGCTACGAGACTGTATGTCTCCAGTTGCACAAGCACCTGGCGGGCCAGACTTTCCTGCCATCGGTCAGCAATTTTTGACGGATATGGCAAACCTTGGCATGACCGTCACTAGCACGCAGGCTATCTATCAGGGCCGCGTGTAACACTTACCTCTGCTCAGGCCAGGCATGGCCTGAGCGCTCTCACATACCAAAGGAGCTCAATCATGAGCCAAGACCTCATCAAAAAAATGTTTTTGGATGAAAACGGGATTTTTTCCGCATCAAACTCTGATCTCTACCATGTATCCACAGGGCAAGCCCTTATGGATATGGTGGATCACACCAACACAGGTAACATGTACCTGCGCGGCGGGATGACATCTCCCTATACTGTTATGGCTGGTGCACAGTTTATTTTGCCAGCGCTGGCTGATTTTCGGTTTGACCGTGAATTTACCCAGTGGGCCAAATCTCTCAAACGCCCTGATGGCAAGGCCAAATATGACCCTGATTACTTGGATGCTCTGAACGGCTTGCCGTTTAACTGTCAGGTAGATATGATGCCTGATGGCACGATCACCTTCCCCGGCCCTATTGGCCGTGTTACAGGTGACCCTGTTCAAGCCAAATGGGTTGATACCATCATCTCAGACTTTCTGCGGCGATGTTCATCTGTTGCGACCAAAGCAGCGCGTCTCACATGGGCTGTGGATGGCAAAGTTATCCTTGCTGATAACTCTATGCGTCGCTCCAATGATACGGGCGGCTTTATGACAGCAGATATTGCTTATATGTGCGGCCTTGTTGGCACCTCCAACATGACCGCTGCCATGCAAGGCGGCTATACCCCAGTTGGGACAATGGACCACTGGTATGTGACCGCCAAAATGACTGAGTACTTCATACTCAATCCAAGTGCCAACCCTAAAAATCCCGTTTCAAACAGCCTTGCGCAGCAGCATGCTTTCCGCTGCTTCATGAGGGAGCACCCCGATTATGCTGCTCTTTTGATTGATACCATTTCAGTTGAGCAAGGCTTGCGCGACGCTATTGTCGTTCTCAAAGAGTTTAACCCGACAAATTATCAGCTTCGGATTGACTCTGGTGACCTTGCTCGCGGCGCACGCTGGTGCATGGCTGAACTTGAAAAAGCTGGCATCAATACGGCAAAGCAGCCAAACGTGACTATTTCGCTGAGTGGCGGACTTCGCGCAGTGAATCTGGCCTCTATGGTTCGGGATCACGGCGTACCTTTCACCACGGCTGGTATTGGTGGTTACTTTCAATTTGGCGGCGAACTTGCTCAAAAAGAAAGTGACATGTATGAGCCAAAAGCCAATGTGACAATTGTCACCAAATCTGGCTTGATTCAGCCTGAAGAAGGTGATGCTTTGCGCATGATCAAATTGTCGGAAAACCCTGCAAAGGCTTCTCTTCCTGGCATGTTGGACCGTGTACGTTTGTACCGCCCAGATGGTAAAATCATGGCTGACGTTGCCGTTGATATGACCCGCGGCACTTACGTGGAAGGTGGAGAGCTGACACGAGACATCATGTCTCAGCGGCTTGACACTGAGCGCGGCAAAACATTTGCGGCAGGCACGCAGGCTTCTCAGCCCATTGCATCTATGCTCAAAGGGCCAGAGATTGTTGATGAATCTTTGTTTGATTTGAAAAAATCACGCGAGCGTTTTGAACGTGAGTTTGCTGCACTTCCAGAGGGCTATAAGCCCGTCAATGGTTCTCACACCTCTTGCCCTGTGGGTATTGAACGTGAAATGTTCCTTGAATGGAAAAAGATGATTACAGGTGGACAGATCGTCTCCCGCATCTAAACCGAAATGAAAACAGGCCCCATTGGGGCCTGTTTTGTTATTTAGCTCACCTAAAGGAAACGCTTCTTGAGAAAGTGATCTAAACCAAACTTCCCTGAACCTTGCGTCATCAGTATTACAAGAAGAATCATCCAGTAGTAATGCTCTGTTGTGCCTGGGTACACAAGAAGTTCAATGACCAATGTCATGATAAATAACCCAAGGGCAGCAATGGGTGTAAAAAGGCCAAGAGCAAGCAGAACTGGAAGGCTAAGTTCACCAGCTGTTGCCATATAAGCAGCAATTTCTGTTGGAAGCACTGGCACAGCGTATTCATATTCAAAAAGCATGAGCGTTGAATCCCATGTTTTAATTTTAGTGAGTCCTGCATAAAAGAAGACTTTTGCCATCCAGAGGCGAGCAATAAGCAGCGCTATAGATTGCATGAAATTTGCGTCAATCATATGCAAACTAGCTAGGCATTTTAAATGTTTAGTCATTCGTTTTTTCTCCGTTTAATTGTATGAAAGATTGGTGGTTCATCAAGTAACCAAAATCAATCTGAAGGTTCTCTAAATTAGATTGGTTTTCCATGGCAAATTGCATGGATTCTGCAAATGATTTTCCACTTTGAATATGCTCTAAAAATTCTGCCGTACCAGTATCCAGCGCCTTCATCCATGTCATATAAGATGCGTCCCTAAGGATCAATATTGAAAAGGGATTTAAACTTAATTCAAAACTTGAATAATCAGCACTATCCAATTGATGTAAAACCCACAAATCATTTACATTAAAATCTATTTTCACAAGGCAAACGTGCTTATTAAGTGCAATTTTAACATCACCATCTTGCTCTAGAGCAGCTTGTAACCCCTCATGTGTTAGAGGCTCTCGCCCCTCTGCTAAACCCATCTTAAAGTAAGCATATTCTAGCTTTGCCATATCGCTTAAATAAGGAAGAGAATCAGCCCCCTTAAAAGATGAAATAAACGCGCTAAAACCTGCGCCATATGCATTGCGATTTCCGCCTTCCATTGGCACCTGTTTAATATAATGGCGCGCCATAGTTTTAAAGAATTCATCGCCCACAAGCTGAAGCGTGACGGGGTAAATATTTTTCAGCGTATCAACAAGATTGAGGCGTGTATTATTTTTATAGATATTCAGGCGACCTTTTATATCAGGAATACGTTCGTCTAAGTACGTAAGACTTTCAAAACTATCCGTATAAATATCATGAAGGAGTGCTTTTTGTAACTTAGCTAGCGACGGCATGGCTATGCTCCCTTTTTATTTCAGCGCGTACGCCATCTGCTTGTGCGGCCTCTTTCTCAAGTACGCTCAGCGCTGGAATATCCATATCCCACTCAATCAGCGTTGGGGTGTCGCCCAAACGTCTAAGCGCGCGTTTATAGAGCTCCCATACCTCTGGGTACACTGGATGGCCGTGTGTATCAAGGTAAAGCTGCGCGCCGTCTTCTAAGTCACGTACCTCATACCCTGCAAGGTGAAATTGCTTCACTGCGCCACTATCCGTTATTTCATCCACATAATCCTCAGCGCTGTAACCTAAGTTTTGTGCACTCACGACAATATTATTGATATCAAGCAAAAGTCCGCAGCCTGAGCGCTCTGCCACAAGGTTAAGAAACTCTGTTTCCGTAAAATCTAAATCTTTAAAAGCAAGGTAATTTGATGGGTTTTCCACCAAAACTTGCCTGCCGAGTGTATCTTGAAACTCTTTTACGTGATCCACAAACGTATCAAGTGCCTCATTTGTAAATGGCAGAGGCAAAAGGTCTGGAACATGTGTATGACTATACCCGCTCCATGTAAGGTGCTCTGATACAAATACAGGATTGACTTCATCTATAAGCGCTTTTAGTTGCTTTAAATGATTTTTATCAAGGCCATCTGAACGACCTAGAGATAGGCCTACCCCATGAAGTGTAACGGGGTACATTTTTGAAATTTTTATAAGCTGCTCTCTTGCAAGGCCGCCACCGAAATAGTTTTCGCTATGCGCTTCAAGAAAGCCAACAGGTGACTGACCAAGGAGAAGCTCCTGCATATGAGGGTGTCTAAGTCCAACACCAGATTTTTTTAGAGTATCTGTCATAACAGAAGCTTTCTTGGTTCGCACAATAATACTAAGTTTTACTTAGATTATTTCTTCATCATTTTAACGTGGCCGCCAGCAAGCTTGTCACATGTACCTTCTGGTAGGTATACCCACTCATTCGGGTCATTATCTACTTTAGCTTGACCAGCACAACTATGGCCGTTTGCGCCGCAATCGTTCATACCTGCTTTAACCACGCCCATACACTTTTCAT
>JAPKEQ010000055.1 GCA_028821995.1 Alphaproteobacteria bacterium | reverse complement strand
CTAGCAATATAGGTTGGACAACCGTAATAATTGCAGTATCGTCCATTTTCAAAACGAAAAACAAGCTCAGGAACCCCATCCTTGTTTAAATCTAAATCTTGATACTTCAGTTTAGACTCTGCTAAGGAGAATCCATCTCCTTCACCGTAATGCTCCCAAACTTTCTCAAACAACTGCTGATAACTATTTTTTAGAATTTTAGGGCCAGAAAAATCAACTGCACGTCCTTTAGATGGACTCGACTGCAGGGCGTACCCCGAAAAACCTAAAAACATAATAGATAATACTACACAACAAAGCTTAAAAAGGTTCATGACCTATCTCCTAAAATTCCACTACCTGTTTATAAGTATTGGCATTAATAGCTTCATTTTCAACCCTAAAGCGCTTATCTGCAAAAATATAAAGGCTTCCTGTGGCAAAAGCATCTATCTATGGTAAAATGACAAAAATATAAGAATTGGGAGCAACCGCATGTTCAAAAAAGCTGCAATACTCACTTTTGTTTTCACATACCTAAGCCTTAGTAGCTTTGCTGAAAACGCGTGCGAAGAGCAAGGCGGCTTCCCTATGAAAGCCTACGGACGTACTGTTTGTAACTTTAAAACTTTAGATCAAGGTAAACCTTGTGGGGCAGATCATGACTGCCAAGGAAACTGCCTTCTTGTAAGTACTGTAAACGCGTCTCAAAAAATTGACCAAACACCCACGGAAAACCCAAGAAACCCTGGAAGATGCAGCATGTATAGCCATCCTGTTGGCTGTGCCACACTCTTTACAGGCGAAAAGTGGTGCAGTACGGACGATGCGGCCACAACACTCAAAAAAGGTGATTACCTTAAACAAACAAAAAATATGCAGTTAAGAGTCATGCTTGAGAGATTCCTTAATAATTTAGATCAAGGCTACTTTTCGCTCGCCCAAAAAACTGCTGGCCTTACAGGGTGTACAGATGAAAACAGCAAACTCCTCTGCACAAGATCAAAAGCACTAGAATGTCTTATGAAGGGAAACACAACAATTCTCCTTTCACAGCGAGGGTATATTTGCTCGAAGCTGACATCTGACGGCGGCAAAAAATGTTCAACCTCTGAGAAATGCCAAGGCATTTGCACCATCACACAAAACCTCAGCACAGAAGAGCTGGTAGAGTTCTGGGAAAATGGTGATGACATTGGTGAATGCAGCCTCACACATGATACTTTTGGCTGCGTACGCAAGCTTATAAAAAAAGATGGCGTCCCATCTATTCAAAGAATTTGCAGAGACGAATAAGGATCCTTACACATGAAACCACTTTCAGCCTACGACATTACACCTGATTTAGGCTTTTTAAGCCCCTACCCTATGGATGAAGTAGAACTTCCTGAAGAGTTTGATGCAATCCTTGGTACTGCTGACATGCTAAGCGGCCTCATGACCAGCGGAAGACTCAGAACATTTATAGATCAGCTTCCTGAAATGAATATGGACGAGTGGTTACCAGAGCTGCATGACGCTGAAATTCGTATGCTTATGGTGCGCTATTCATTTTTAGTTCAAGCCTATGTTTGGGGTGAAAAAGAAGCTGCAAAGGTACTCCCAAGAAATATTGCTATACCTTATTGCAAACTTGCAGAAAAAATTGGCCAATATCCCCTCCTTCCTTATACGTCTTACACGCTTGATAACTGGTGTAAAATTGATCCTTCAGAAGATGTTTCCCTTGAGAATATCTCCACCATTCAGAATTTTTTTGGTGGCGTTGATGAAAACTGGTTCATTCTTGTCCACGTTGAAATTGAAGCCAAAGCTGGCAAAGCCCTTGCTGAAATTCCATGGATCATAAAAGCTATCAGCGAAAAAGATATGCCGCGCATTGTAGAGGGGCTCAAAACTGTTAAAGAGGCATGGGAGGCAGTCAATCCAGTTTTTGACCGTATGCCAGAACAGTGCGACCCTTATATTTACTACCACCGCGTCCGCCCCTATATTCACGGCTGGAAAGGCAACCCAGCTCTTCCGGACGGCCTTATCTATGAAGGTGTTGATAAATATAAAGGTGAACCTCAAGCTTTCAGAGGACAAACAGGATCACAAAGCTCAATTGTACCAAGCATGGATGCATTTTTAGGTATAGAACACGAAGATGACCCTCTTAAAGATTACCTTGATGAACTGCATGAATACCGCCCCCCAGCGCACCGGGCCTTTATTGAAGATGTGCGCGCAGAAAGCAAACTTCGGGATTTTGTAACAACCTCTGCAAACCCTGAACTTACAGGTTTATATAACGACATTGTTACAGCTGTTGAAGCCTTTAGAACGCGCCATCTTGAGTACGCAGCAAGCTATATTCATAAACAGGCAAAAGATGCAGACGGCAACCCAACTGACATTGGAACAGGTGGTACACCTTTCATGAAATATCTAAAAAAACATAGAGATGAGAGCGGCAAGCACTTGATAAAATAACAAGTCGACAAGTTAGCCTCTTGACCTCAAGCCCATAAGAAGCTAGAAAAGCGCTTATGAATAGTATTATTGCACCAGGAAACACGGCACATGCGTCTATTGGGCGTCTTTGCCCATTTATGCTAGATAACATTCCAATTCGTGGCCGCGTGCTACGTATTGATGATCTTGTCAGCCAAATCCCGTCACTCACAAAACATGATGCTGTAATAGGCCAATGCCTGGCAGAACTTCTTGCCGCTGCAACAGTTATGGCAAATGACCTTAAGCAAGGCGCTGATGTGACCATTCAAATCCATAGTGACGGACCCGCAAGCCTCCTTGTGGCACAGTGCAGCCATAACGGCAGCCTTAAAGCTTATTGCAATAAAGATGACGCTGAAAAGCCCATAACATTTAAAGATATCGCCACAGATAAAAGTATGCTTGTGGTTACAATTAAATTTGCAGGTAAAGAAGATGTATTCCAAAGCATGGTTGCACTTAACAAAACATCTGTAAGTAGCTCCCTTGAGCAATATTTTGAAGAGTCTGTGCAACTTAAAACATGCATTCGTGTTCTGACAGAGCGTGACGGCGATCGTATGCCTGTTGGCGCACTCTTTATACAAGCAACACCGCAGGAAAACGATGCAAGCGAAGATGACTGGACACGCATGGCGGCTATTCTGGATACACTCACAGCAGAAGAAACACTGCCAGGCAACATCCATGAACGTGAGCTTTTGCGCCGCCTTTTTGCAGAGGACACTGTACGTATTTTCCCAGAAACGGCTCTTAATTTTGTTGTATCTGACATGCAAGATCGTATGGAACGTGCTCTGATTTCTCTTGGTGTAGACCAGTGCAAAAACCTTCTTGAAGAAGGCCCTATTGAAATGACTTGCGAATTTACCGGCATTACAAAAACCTTTTCTGAAACTGATTTAGAAAAACTTTTTGGCGAAAGCTGGGTTTAACCCAAGAAAAAGCGTGTACTTTTCGCCACGCCAAGACTTATAGAACACACACAACCTGTTGACATAACCCTCTGACTGTTTCAGCATACGTAGCTATAGGTGCTCTATGCCTGCCCATGGCCGCATCTAAAAAATAACAAATAAAGAGAAAAGCCCATGTACCAAATTTTAGGTGCCACCCTCATGAGTGTTATCCTTTCTGGATGCATTATCGGCGGGGCAAAAATGCGCCCTGACCGTGAAGTTATCAATGAAAATGGCGAAACGGTTCTTGTAACAAACACCAGTGAGTTTGAGCGTGGTGTCATTACTGCTTTTCCTGATATTCCTCTCCCATCAAGCCACACAATTGACCTTGAGCGCAGTGTAATTTTTACAAGCCCAAGCCAAACTGTGGGTAAAATCAGCATGGTTGGCCGCGGAGATGTCGATAGCCTTTTCCGTTTCTTTGAGCGCCAAATGATTGATAATGGCTGGAACAAGGTCAATGCCTTTCAGTCTGCAACATCTTCTATGTACTACGCAAAGCCTGGCCGCTTTGTTGCCATCATCATCGAAGCTGATGTTAAACTTGGTAGCCGCGTAACGCTTAATGTCGGTCCTGAGTAATCTAAGTATTTAAGATATTAAAAAGGCGCCCTATGGGCGCCTTTTAATTAAGCTGCATTTTTATTATTTACAATCCATCGAGGTATATCTTGGATAAGGCCGCCAAGCTCCCCAGAAGTTAGCAGTAAAATTGCTATTTCATCTGTTACCATTGGCGTAAGTGCATTAAGGCCGTCCTGCGCATTATGAATGGCTTCTACTGTATAGCCTGCATCTTTCACACGCGCCACAATTTCATTTTGGGAAAGCTGTTTATGGCTGGCAGCCCCTTGGGTTGCAGGCTCGTAAACAAGTATGTTTTCAGCCCCCTCAAATACGTCGTCATACCAGTGAAGGGCATCACGGTTGCGCCAGCTGAATGTATGGGGCTCAAACACAATAATAAGCTTTTTATCTGCATAATGAAGCTTCATTGCTTCAATGGCGGCGCGAGCTTTCTCATATGAAGATCCAAACCCTTCATGAACGGGCACAGCATCTTCTGGTGTTAAGCGGTCCAAGCGACGGCGAATGCCCTGAAAAGCTTTAAGGCCGGCAGCAATTGATGCATAATCCAACCATTCATTTTCTAGGATAAGCGCAACAACGCCGCAAATATTTTGCATGTTATGGGCACCAAGAAGAGATGTTTTAAAGGTAAATGTATCACCTTCAGGTGTCAAAATATGTACAAAGCTTTCCGTGGCGTAATCTACAGACTGTACGTGATAATCAGCCCCTTTAGCAAAGCCATAGGTGACAGCCTTTTTACCGCTGCGCTGAACAACCTCTAATGCCTCTTCATTGTCTGCACACACAACAAGTGTACCAAGCTCTGGCATACCATTTAAAAGATCTATAAATGGCGCTTTATAATCTTCAGGTGTTGGAAAAACATTCACATGGTCGTGCGTTGCTGCCGTCATAAGTACATGGCTTGGCGTATAATGCATAAACTTAGAGCGATCATCATCGTTCGCAGATGGATACTCATCCCCCTCCATCACAAACAGCTCACCAGATGCTTTTTTAGATGTACGCGGCATACCTGAAGCAATCGCGCCCATAAAGTAACTAGGTTCGAGCCCTGCATGTTCTAAAATAAAAGAAAGAAGCGCCGTACATGTGGATTTACCATAACTTCCAACAACGCATACACGTTCCTTATCCTCTGATACCTGAGAAAGAAACTGCGGGTAAGAATATATGGGTTTGCCACTTTCCACTGCTGCTTTAACTTCCTCATTTTGAGCCGCTGTCAGTTTGGCGTTTTTACCAATCATAAAAGCATCAGTATGAGATGGAATATTGCTGGCTTTATACCCCTGTTTAAAGTCAAAGTTATGCTCTATAAGATACTCGCTCACAGGAGCGTAAAAACCCTCATCGCTGCCAGAAATTGTATGGCCAGCATCGCGCAGTAGCATTGCGACTGCACTCATACCAACGCCGCAAAGGCCAATTACATGAACATGCATTTTTTATCTTTCTATATTTTTTAATTCGCTCTAAGCCAGCGAAAATAATTTGATGCAAACAGTGCAAGCCGGTGTGTATTTAATATACATGAGGCTGAACCACGCAGTATCAATTTATTTGCAATCGCTTAGAGTAGAATTAACGGTGGTCGCCTGATCCTGTTAGCTTACCGCGCTCTTTACGAGAAATAAGTTTAGCTTGGTTCTTTTCCATAAGTTCTTGCAGGTTTACCCCAAGACTTTCGGCTGTACGCGCAGCGTACCAAAGCACATCACCAAGCTCGTCCGCTACGTTTTGGCGCATTTCAGGCGTATCACCGTCACGGTACAATTTTTTAACGTAATTAGACATTTCACCAGCTTCACTAGAAAGCCCAAGTGCGCAGTACATAATTTCCTGTAAATTACCTGTACCAGCATCAGGGTAAATTGCGGTTTCATTCGTCCACTTTTGGTAATCTTTAAGTGTTACAATACTCTTCGTCATCTCTTATCCCCTTTTTTCTATTTTGCTTTTGGTTTCAAAAAAAATGTTGCTGCAATCACAAAAACAAATCCAAGCATAACAATGGCATTCCACTGCGCAAATGAAAGCCCTAAAATTGTAAAGTCTATAGAAGCGCAGTCTGGCGCAGCTTTAAAATCCTTAAAGCTAGAAAGTAGATCTGACGCACCTGAAAGGGTCGCTGCATTTCCGCGGCAAGAAGCAGGAAGCTCAACAAGACCAAGCTGCCCAAGTGTTTGATATACGGCTACGTAACCGCTCCAAAGCACAGGTGTAAGCAACATAAAACGCTTCCAAAGGAAACTGACTGGAAGTTTAAGACCAACTAAACCAGCTGCAACCATACCCCAATGGCCATAACGCTGCTCCCAGCACATTTTGCAAGGCTTCGCATCAAAGCCATATTCAAAAATAAATGCTGCAATCACAAGGCCAAGGCTACCAAGCAAAAACAAGAGCCACAAACGCTCTTCTGTCCAAAAATATGCGCATAGTTTTTTCATAGTTTTTCCCTTACTTAATTTTCTTCAAGGCCACTGGCAATAGAGAGAACCCAACACCAACGCCGCCCCAAAGCGTCACAAAACGAATGACCGCTACAGCAGCAACAGCGGCATCAAGCGGTACCTCTGCCAGAGCAAGTAGCGCAAGCATAGAAGCCTCTGCAGCGCCAAGGCCGCCAGGCATCATAGATGCCCCGCCAATAATAATCGGAAGCGCGTAAATAAAGGCTGCCATAGACAGGCTTACATCATGCCCCATAGCCAGAAGCACATACTGGAAAGCCCAAACAACCGCCATCCACCCAAGGAAGGAGAGTATAAGCGCCTGAAGAAACACCACTGGAGATACAAGCTGGGTCAAGTTACGGGCAATTTTTTGCAATACTGCAAAAAAGCGTTTACCGCGTTTTCCAAACAAACGGTAAGTGAGTTTAATTTGCATAAGTAGAAGTTTTGGTTGCGCCATAAGCGCGACAGCGCCAAGAAAAATAGCTCCAAACACAAAAATTGCAGTTTCTTGCATATGCGGCACAGCAAGTTTTCCAAACATCACAATCAATAAAAGCGCAGCAAGGTCAGTAATAGGATCCATCATCATCAGCGGCATTGTTTTCCGGTAAGGAATACCATGCCCTTTTTGCAGGAACCACAGACGAAGTACAGCGCCAAATTTACCAGGTGTCACCACCATTGCATTGCCAGAAAGGTAATAAAGCCAGATACGTTTAATAGGCACATTAAGTTTTAACTTTTTAACAAACAGCGGCCAGCGGTAGCCCCTCAGGCCCATGTTAGCGGCAGAGCTTAAAACAAGCGCCCCCCAAAGCCATGCAGGAAGCGATTTAATATGCCCCCAAACATCGCCAAAACCTACATAAAGCATAGATGCTGCCATACCCAGCGCAAAGAGAACTGCGGAAAATACCGCAAGCTTTTCAGCTTTAAGCAACTTGCTTTTAGAAAAACGTTTTTTAACTCTCGCCACGTATTTTAGCCCCTTTTAATGAAGCCAACAGCTTCGTAAATTTCTGCAATCTTAGCGTCAGCAATCTCAGCTGCGCGTGCTGACCCATCTTTAAGGACACTATCCATAAAACCTCTATCTGCAAGAATGCGCTTATACTCATCTTGTACTGGTGCAAGAGAAGCACCTACAGCTTCACCAACTGCAACTTTAAAGTCTCCGTAACGGCTATCCTTAAACTGGCTTAGCGCAGCATCTGATGAAATCCCCTGCGTTGCTGCATAAATTTCTAACAGGTTTGTAATGCCTGGCTGGTTTTCAGCATCAAGGCGCACTTGATCTTCATTGTCTGTTGTCGCTTTTTTAAACTTTTTAAGAACAGCAGCAGGGTCATCTTCTAGAAGAACACAGCCCTTTCCTGGTAAAGATTTACTCATTTTACGCTCTGGATGCGCAAGATCTTTTACACGGGCAGCTACTGGCGGATGGTAATGTTCTGGCACAATAAATTTTTCGCCATAAATACCGTTAAAGCGTTCAGCAACATTACGCGTAAGTTCAATATGCTGTTTCTGGTCATCCCCCACAGGCACAACATCAGTGTTGTAGAGCAAAATATCCGCAGCCATAAGCGTCGGGTAAGTCAAAAGACCTGCATTTACATTTTGCTTATGCTGCTTTGATTTATCCTTGTACTGAGTCATGCGTTCAAGCTCACCCACTTGTGTAAAGGTGCTAAGCACCCAGCTTAGCTCCGCATGCGCTCTCACATGGCTTTGTGCAAAGAGAATGGCCTTTTTAGGGTCAAGCCCGCAGGCCAGATACCAAGCAACGCAATCATAAGTATTATCCATCAGCTCTTTGGGGTCTTGGCGTACGGTAATAGAGTGAAGGTTGACGACGCAAAAAATTGCATCGTAAGTATCTTGAAAAGAAACATGCTGTTTCAGCGCTCCAAGGTAATTACCGAGTGTGAGTTTACCTGTAGACTGAATACCACTAAAGGCACGCTTTTTATCTGCCATGCTATTTACTCTTTTATTTGAAATTTTCTAACAGTTGGAGTGTAACGCCATTTCCCTTAAAACGCTATATGTTCAGGCAAAAAATGTCATATATTTAAGATGTGAATAAATTCGCTACGCCAAAGTAAAAATGCTTTGGCAGGAAGCGCGCAGGACGCCATGTTTAAACATAAATAAGGACGAGCACTGGACTGCAAAAGCATTTGCAGCAAGGCATAGTAGAATTTTTAGAGGTTAACGGGCAGGTCAGCCTTGGCCGCATGCTTTACACGGTACATCTGCCGATCCGCCGCATCCAGAAGAGTTTGACGGTTAAGGTCTTCAGCGCCATCAAAGGTTTGCAAGCCAACACTACCACGAATGGCAATTTGCTTACCTTCATGACTAATGCATGCAGCATTAATAGCCTCACGCACAGCCCTCACTTTTTCACGGGCTACATCTTCGCTGACTTCTTGCAAAATAACTGCAAATTCATCACCGCCAAGACGAGCAATAACATCTGTCTCACGGGTTTGCACACCAAGAGTACGGGAAACCTCTTTTAAAACTGCGTCACCAACATTATGCCCGAAAAGGTCGTTAATTTGCTTAAAATCATCAAGGTCAATGTATAAAATTGCGCCGCTACGCTTATAGCGTTTCGCATTTTTTAGCGCCATATCTAGCTCTTCTTCAAATACCATACGGTTTGAAAGGCCGGTCAGATGATCTCTGCGTGCAAGACGAGAGAGACGCTCTTCATTTTCCTTACGGCGCGTAATATCAACAAACTGAAGAATCACACTATCAGAACCACCCATAGCATCCTGCATACGAGAAATGTTCAAAGATGTCCAAATATCGTCCGCCTGATCATTCATCAGACGAATATCCATACCACGGTACACGCGGCCCGTTTTAAACACTTGTTTAAGCGCCTGGTTAAAGACCTCCCGCTCATCTGGGTGTACAAAATCTGAGACCTTAGAACGCATAAGGCTATTCATTGGTTGATTAAGCCAACGACTTAGCGCGCGGTTCACCATTGTTGGTGCGCCCTCCTCAGTAACAAAACATACACCGTAAGGTGCGTACTCTAACGCGGTTGCGTAGCGGTCACGGTGCTTACGTGCGTTATCTTTAAGGCGGTTTGTATCTGTCATCACATGAACAGTACCTACAATAAGCTGGACCTTATCATCGTTTATAATAGGCATAAGCTTAACTTGAATAAACTGGCCTGCATTACCCATAACGCCGGCATCTGTACGCAGCATGACATCATTACTTGTACGAATAACATGGAGAAACTGTTTTTTAAACCAGCGGGCACTGCGCTCCTCAAGAGCGTCACTAACAAGCATACCAGACATATCTCGGCCAAGGAATTTGGTCATAGAACGGTTGACATCCGTCACAAGAAATTCACCATTATCTGTGGGCTTAACAATGAAAATTCCATCCTGAACGGCCGAAAGAACCCCTTTCAAGAGGTCTATCATATTAACGTCGTTAAAGGCCTGTTTCACGTCCACTTACCCTAAGCTATATTCACTGTGCGTGTTTTTGTGGTATGGGGCGCAAGTTTAGGTACGTCAACCCCCTGACATCGAAATACAGAAAAAAGTTTAATAACCTGAATTATTTTATCTTCACCTATTGATTCATCTGCCCCTATCTGTAGGATAAGGAGGTAGATACGTAGTATACCCTATTATAAAAAGTGATGCAATTTTATGCAGATTTTGATTATTGGCTTTGGGAGCACAGGTAAATACCTTGCGCAGCTTGCAATAAGAGCAGGCCATAACGTGTGGGCAACCACCCGAAACAAGGAATATTCTTCCGTGATCCAAGCAGCTGGAGCAACACCCGTTTTATTTGGAGATCCTTTGCCAAACAAGCTCACCCATATTCTTATCACAGCTCCACCGCATGAAGGCAAAGATCCGTTTTTACAGCGCTACAGCTTAGAACTTCCAGATACGCTTAAATGGCTTGGGTATTACTCTACAACAGGCGTATACGGCGATGCACAAGGAGAATGGGTAGATGAAAACAGCCCTCTAAACGCTAAAAACAAACGTGCTCTTGCGCGAATTTCTTGCGAAAAAGATTACAGAGCCATAAAGAGCCCCCTCGCCATCCTGCGCCTAAGCGCTATCTACAGTAACGAAAAAAATGTGATTCAGCGCCTAAAGGAAGGCTGCCAAACACTTCCTGATGAAGCTGGCCCTATTTGCCGCATTCATGTGGATGACATTGCAGACCTTACCTTGCGCCTTATGGAAAAAGAAATGACTGGTACCTGTAATATCAGTGATGATGCGCCCTCTAGCTCTAGAAGCACCGTACTTGCCGCATGCAAAAAACTAAATACTCACCCCGATACCCTAGAAAAGTCTAGCAGCATGAACAAAGGATTTAGCGGAGAAGGGTTTAGAAGAGTTAGCAATAAAA
>JAPKEQ010000005.1 GCA_028821995.1 Alphaproteobacteria bacterium | reverse complement strand
CAGCCCATGTGGCGTAGCATCATTTCACCAGACAGAATCACACTGCTTGGGTTTACTTTATCCTGCCCAGCGTACTTAGGCGCTGTGCCGTGAGTCGCTTCAAAAATAGCGTGACCTGTAAGATAATTAATGTTTGCGCCTGGTGCAATACCGATACCGCCAACTGTGGCTGCAAGGGCATCAGATACGTAGTCACCGTTTAAGTTCATCGTAACAATAACGCTGTACTCCGCAGGACGTGTAAGGATTTGCTGAAGGAAGGCATCAGCAATCACATCTTTCATTACAATTTTACCAGCCGGAATATTCCAGTTTACATCTTCTGCCACAACAACCTTATCGCTGTACTCTTTACGTGCAATTTCATACGCCCACGTTTTGAAAGCACCTTCTGTAAACTTCATAATGTTACCTTTATGAACAACAGTTACACTTGGCAGATTGTGTTCAATTGCGTGCTCAATTGCGGCGCGCACAATACGTTCTGTCCCTTCGCGAGAAATTGGCTTAATACCAATGCCAGATGTATCTGGGAAGCGTATTTTCTTCACACCCATTTCTTCCTGCAGGAAGTTAATCATCTTAACAGCGCCTTCGCTTTCTGCTTCAAACTCTACGCCAGCATAAATATCTTCACTGTTCTCACGGAAAACAACCATGTTCGTCAGTTCTGGTTGTTTTACGGGGCTAGGTACACCTTCAAAGTAACGCACAGGACGCAGGCATGTGTAAAGGTCAAGTTCTTGACGAAGCGCAACGTTAAGAGAACGGAATCCGCCGCCAACTGGCGTTGTAAGCGGGCCTTTAATCCCAACAAGGTATTCTCTAAAGGCTTCAAGAGTTTCTTCTGGTAGCCAAAGGTCCTCACCGTAAACTTCGTTAGCTTTTTCCCCAGCAAAGACTTCCATCCAAGAAATTTTCTTCTCACCGCCATAAGCTTTTTCAACTGCGCTATCTAATACATGCTGAGAAGCTTTCCAGATATCAGGGCCAATGCCATCGCCTTCAATAAAGGCTACAATAGGGTTATTGGGCACATGAAGAACGCCGCCGCTCATTGTAATTTTCTCGCCGTCTGTCGGTACTGTAATCTTGTTATATGTCATCTATCTTCTCTCCTTTTTGTGGCTCTCGCCATTTCTATTCTGCCTATCAGCAGTAAAACTTATTCTTTTTTAACCTTAAAGCTTCTCTCTATTGCTTTTAAAATGCGCTTAGCTGTGGCGAAAATACTCCTGCTTAAGAACCGTATCGCAGTGTACTTATAAGTACATGAGAAACGGAAGCGCAAAGCAGGTGAATTTGCAGCTCTGCTTAAGTAGCATTTTAATGCAATAGCGGGCTCCATGCCGGATCACTCGCGTTAAGCGGTGTCGGCATTTGACGCTCGTTATGTCCTGTAAGGTCAATGGTGTACATCTTTGTCACGTCACCCTTTTGGCGCGCAAAAGCAATGACACGGCCGTTTGGCGACCATGTTGGCGACTCATCCAGAAAACTATCTGTAAGCATACGCTCTTCTTTACCATCTACGTCAATTACACCAATACCAAAACGGCCTTTATATTCTTTTACAAAAGCAATAAGGTCACCGCGAGGAGACCATACTGGCGCGTAGTAACGTCCATCTCCAAATGTAAGGCGGCGTACGCCTTTACCATTTTTTTTCATAATATAAAGCGCGGCCTTACCACCACGGTCACTGTTAAATACAATCTGTTTTCCGTCAGGGCTAAAGTCTGGCGAAGTATCAATGCCGCGCTGGTTCGTCAGGCGTTTCAGCTTTTTACTGCGCAGGTTCATGCTATAAATTTCTGCATTACCCTCGTGCCCCTTTGTAAGCGTCATAACAATGCTTTTGCCATCAGGGCTAAAACGTGGCGAGCTATTTAATCCTTCGTAATCCCCAACAATTGTTTGCTTACCTGTTGGCAGATCAAGGAAGTACAAACGTGGACGCCCGTTTTCATAGGACATATAAATAAGTTGCTGTGCTTCTGGTGAAAAACGCGGCGTAAGGACAAGGTGGCTGCCATCAGTCAAACACTGGTAGTTTTCACCGTCTTGATCCATTACACAAAGTTTTTTAACAATTTCATTCGCGCGCTTTTGCTCTGAAATATGTACAACACGCGTTGCAAAGTAACCTTTTTCACCTGTCATAGTGCTGTAGATATCATCTGATACGCGGTGCGCAAGGTGACGCCAAAACTGTTTATCTGCGCTATAGCGGCGGCCGCTAAGCTGCTTTTCTCCGTAGACGTCCATAAGGCGAAACTCAACTGTCACCTTATCATTTTCTTCTACAACGGATCCCATCACAAGGCCTTCAGCCTTAATAAGTTTCCACTCTGCAAACTTAGGGCCTTCGCGTACAAGAGATGCGTTATCTTGCAGGTAAGCTTTCTTTTTAATGACTTCAAAAAGGCCAGAGTTATTTAAGTTATTCATAATAACTTCGCGCATTTTTTCGCCCATTTCGTCCATTTCGCTATCAGGGCCATCAAATGGAATAAGAGCAATTGGAAGGGGCGCAGTATTCCCTTCATCAAGGTAAATGCGTACGCGTGCCTGCGCACTCATAGATGTGAAAATAAGTGTTATAGCAAGCAGTGCTACACGAGCAAAATTCGCTTGTCGTAAGCGAAAACTTGGGTTGACCGATGCGCGCAGGCGAAGTGTACCCAAATGTACATGAGCCAAGCTCAGCAGGGAAAGACATGTTTGCAGCCACGACAAGTAGAATTTTTTAGCCATTCCAAATAATCTCCATTACTTTAAATTTATTGTATTTATCCGCTGGGTACGGAATCGGTTCTGATTTTCTCACAGCGCGCAGCAATGAGTTATCAAAAAATGGTTTTCCGCTACTTTTAATAACGCGCGCGCTCTTAAGCGTTCCGTCGCGGTTAATTTTAATTTCAAGCATCACTTCAAATGTACCAACAGTGCCTGAAGGTTTAAGCCAGTTATTTGAAATATGTTTTTTAATACGGTTTTGCGCTTCAATATCAACCAAAAGAAGTGGTGCATCATCCTCACCCGCCTGCTCTGCTGGCGCATCATCTTCTTTATCATCTTCATCTTTAAGATTTTCAATAAAACTTAACGCCTTTAAGAAATCATCATTTTTCTTAGGTTTTGGCTTGGCCTTAGGGTCTTTAATCACAGGCTTTTTGTCTTTGGATTTATCCAGCTTTTCTGGACGCTTTTGCTGCTTCTCTTTCTGAACCTGTTTTTTGGGTTCAGGTTTAGGTTTTTCAGGTACTTTAGTCTCTACCTTTGCCATTTTGGGTGCATCAGCCTTTTTAGCCTTTTGAGGTTTAGGCGGCTCTGCTGGCGCGGCAGACTGCTGCGTGAATACAGGTTCAGGTTTTTTAATTTCCTTAGGTGTTTTAAAGCTATCTTCCTTTTTAACAGAAACAATTTTAACCTGAATCGCTGGCGGTTCTTCTTGCTCAAGATCCAACATAGAGGGCCATTGAATCGCAATAACGCCTAAAAGGATGACATGCACAATAACAGACCAAACAATGCCAAAGCGCATTTGATCGTCATGAGTTGTACGTTTCATCATTCGGTTAAGCCTACGTTTATTAAGGGGTTTGCGTTTCAAGGCCAATGTTTACAATGCCAGCCCCTTGAAGCGCAGACATAACTTTCATCACTTGTCCATAATCCACTTCAGTATCCGCGCGCAGAAGCACTGCAATTTCAGGGCGCGTGGCTTTAATGGCTGTAATTTTATCTGCAATATCAGGAAGAGACACTTCTGTGTCCTGCATGTAAACTTTACCATTTTTAGCAATACCGACCTGAATCGGCTCATTGTTTTCGCTAATGGCTTTACTTTGCACTTCAGGGAGAGAGATATCTACGCCCTGGGTAATCAGCGGCGCTGTGACCATAAAGATAATAAGCAGCACGAGCATAACATCCACAAAGGGCGTTACGTTAATTTCCTGCATAGGTGGGCGTCTGTAAGAACGTCCAGCACCGCGCTGCGCTTTGGGCATTAAAGATCCAGCCATAGCTCTTTCTCCTTATGCTGCGTCAGATGAGCGGCGTTTTTTATTTACCTTGCGAGATTTTACAACTTTTTCTGCCTGTTGGCGCTCAAGTAGTGTTGTAAATTCAGCAAGAAAACCTTCAAGGCGTGCACTGTAACGTGCCAGCTCAAGCGTAAGCTTGTTATAAGCCATAACCGCAGGAATCGCAGCAAAAAGGCCAATAGCTGTTGCAAGTAAAGCTTCTGCAATACCAGGTGCAACAACGGCAAGCGATGCATTACCAGAGGCACCAATACCTTGGAAAGCGCTCATAATACCCCAAACCGTACCAAGCAGTCCGATAAACGGTGCTGTGGAACCTGTTGTCGCAAGGAAACCAAGACCTTTTTCAAGGTGATCAAGTTCACGGCCCATTTTAGCAAATAGAATTTGGCGTACGCGCTCAATTGCACCCATTTGAACAATACCTGTAATATCGCCGTCTTTATCTTTGCTACGTCCCCATTCTTTTAGGCCAACAACAAAGAGTTTTGCCATAATATGGTCTGTATCTTCAGGACGTGTATCTTTATAAAGGTCTTCAAGCCCTTCACCATTCCAAAAAGCTTCCTCAAAACGAGCAGCCTTATTATGCAGGTGTTTTAAAATTGTCCATTTTCCAATGAAAATTGCCCATGTCATCACAGACATACCAATAAGTGTAAACATAATGATTTTTACAAAAAGGCCAGCTTGTGCAAAAAGGCCAAGAAGGCTCATATCTGTATGCAAAGCAGCTTGTGCGAGAGTCGGTTCCATAAGTGTTCTTTTCTTTCTTACTTAAGACGTGATCTAAGATACGCGGATTGGAAATATTTGTCTATGAGAGGGTGATATATTTTTAAGTAACTATTGCTTTCCCCTTGAAAAACTGATCAATCCTCCCCATGTGCAAAGCACAACTCAATCTTTACGTCCCTTAAAAGGAAATCCATTATGGATCATGATGCACTACAGTCATTGCTTGAACAAGCATGTGACCCAAGAACAGACGAGGCGACAAGGCGCAATACCCAAAACCTCATCGCCAAAAGATACCCTGAAGAGCTCGACAAAATTTTGACAGGGAAACTGCAAGACGTTGTGGAGCCTCAGCTCTATCAAGCTGCCACAGAGCCAAAGCCAAAAGTTGTGGTTAAAACCGTCCCCCCCAAAAACTATGAGGGACTCATTCGCATGGCCACAGAGCTAACCCGAATGAAAATTCAGGCTCTGAAGAATGGCATTGCAGATTACGGCAATCGCTTTATGCGTGTAACAGAAGTGCGAGCTCACCTGGATGTTCTCGACAAAAAACCTGAAGATTTTAATATCACACAGGCCACGCTAGACAGCTGGGAAGCCCCTCCTCCGCCAAAACAAGACCCTAATGCCAGCTTTGCTCAAAGAGCATACCAACGCATTAAAGGTATTGCATCAGGCAAATCTACAATCGATCATACAGCTTAAACTGCTTAGAAAGTCCCCATACCGGGGGCTTTCTTTTTTTGGGTAAATCCTATATAAAGCAGGCATGAGCGAACCTATGATCAAACAGAAGCTTAAATTTTTTATTACGCCAGAGGTGTATAAGTACCTTGTGGCGCATAGCGTGCATGAGCCGCATATTTTGTGGGAGCTTCGCCAAGCTACGCAAAAATTGCGTGGTAAATCTATGATTCTTACGCCAGAGCAAGGGCAGTTCTTTAAGCTTCTTTGCGGCCTACTTGGCCCTAAACGTATTTTAGAAGTAGGTACATATACAGGTTATGGCGCGCTCTGTTTTGCACTTAATAGCGATGAAGACGCACATATTGATACCATTGATATTAATCCCCAGTGGCATGAGCACGCCCTTCCCTTTTGGCAAAAAGCGGGTATGGAGAGTAAAATCACCCAGCATCACGGCGATGCGACTGATGTGCTAAATACACTGAATAAAGAAGTTTACGACCTGATTTTTGTAGATGCAAATAAAGAGGAAACCGCTACTCATTACGAGCTTGCTTATGCGCTCTGCAAGCCGGGCGGGCTGATTATTCTGGATAACACCCTTATGTGGGGCGAAGTGGTGGATCCTAATATTTCTAAAAAGATGATTCGTAAACTTAGACTTTTCAACAAACAAATCCATGAAGATACCCGCGTAGATATCTCTATTTTGCCATTTAGCGATGGCATGACGCTTGCACGTAAAAAGACCTAAATATAGATGCACCATAAATTCGCTAGAATTTAGTGATAATGTTTGCTTTTGAGTAACGCAGCACAATGTACTTTGATTGTACATGAGCAGTGGGAACGCAAAAAGCGAGCATTTACAGCAGGAATCTAGTAGAATTTGTTTGCAAATAACAAAGGTATTTAAGGTATGCAAGCACTCCAACAAGCAGTACAATTTCATCAGCAAGGCCGCTGGCAGCAAGCGATGTCTCTTTATAAAGACGTGCTCAAAACGCAGCCCAAAAACCCTGATGCCCTGCACCTACTTGGCCTGCTTGAAGCACAGCACGAAAGTTTTGATAAAGGCACAGCGCGTATGAAAAAAGCCTTTAAGCTTGCGCCTAATAATAGTCAAATCCTCAACAACCTTGCTAATTTGTACTCAAGCCAAGAACGCCACAAAGAGGCACTTGATCTGTATGATAAAGCCCTTTTGCTTGACCCAATGAACCTTGGCGCGCAGGAAAATAAAGGTTATGCCTCTTATAATATTTCTGAATTTGAAGATGCTGTAGAGTGCCTCAGCGGCCTTGTACCTATTAGCAAAAACCCAAAAATGTTTGCCTACCTTGGGGCAGCGCATAGAGAGCTAAAACAAGAAGACGAAGCGCTTGCTGCCTTTGATAAAGGCCTCAGCCTCGGCGTGCCTCAAGTAGATCTGTATATTGAATCCTCTAGACTTTTTGAAAAAATGGGGCAAAAAGATAAAGCCAAAACCGTATTAAGTAAGGCTGTCTCTATGGATGAAGAGCCTGAGAAATGCTGGAAAGCCTTCGGTACATTTTTACTGCGAAGCCGAGATTATAGCCGCGCGATCCCTGCTCTTAAAAAAGTGATTAACCTTGATGCTGACAATACTGGTTTTGCCCATGCAAATATTGGTTACTGCTACCAGCTGAAAGATGACCTCACTCAGGCCAAAGAGTGGTATGAGCTTGCGCTAAAGAAATATCCAGATTGCTCACTTGCTTATGCTCATTTTGGTACGTATCACGCTATTTTAGGAGATATGGACAAAGCAAAAGAATGCACAGAGAAAGCCATTGAGCTGGCGCCAGAAGAAACAATTTCCTTCTACACCTACTCTAACGTACATAAATTTACTGAGGCGCATCCAAACACAGCCCTTTACGAGAAAATTGCTTGGAGCTCTGATACTATGATTGATGATACAATTCGTCTCTCATTTGCGCTTTCTAAAATGTACTGGGATATTAAAGAAGACGAAAAATCATTTGTGCACCTTGCGCGCGCCAATGCCATGATGTTTGAGGATATGCACTACGACGCAAGTAAAGACGCGACGTTCATGGATAGCCTAAACGGGATTTACGATACAGCCCAGCTAGATGCGCAACTTGATGTGAAGCCTCACAGCCAAACGCCAATATTTCTTGTGGGAATGCCCCGTAGCGGAACAACACTCACAGAGCAAATTTTAGGCGCTCACCCTGATGTTTACCCAGCAGGAGAGCTCCCTCACCTATTAGAGTTCATTGAAAAAGATATGGGCGGCGTGGCTGATCTTAGCGAACTTGGAAAAATCTTTAGGGACGATGAAAAACTCAAAGCACTTCGTGAGTATTATCTGCAAAAATTGACGGAGCTTACAGATAAGCCTTTTGTAGTAGATAAAATGCCTCATAACTTTATGATACTAGGGCTTATTAAGCGGGCTTTCCCAGAAGCTAAAATTATTCACTGCTCAAGAGACGCCGTGGCCACATGCTTCTCATGCTTCCGCCAAATGTTCTCACGCAAGCACCACTACAGCTATAACTTAAAGGCACTTGGAAGGTACTATAAAGCCTACGCAAACTACATGAGCGAAATGGCACCAAAGATGCCTGATATGTATGAAAGCAGTTACGACAAGCTTGTAGAAGCCCCAGAAGATTGCACCCGTGCCCTTGTAGACGCAGCAGGCCTGCCTTGGGACGATGCCTGCCTTAGCCCCCACAAAAATACGGGTAAAGTTCTCACCGCAAGTTTTGTACAAGCCCGCGCGCCAATCCATAGCGGCTCAAAACAAAGTTGGAAGCGTGTTGAAAAACATCTAAAGCCGCTGATCGAAGCACTTAAACCATAAGTTATAAAAAAGGGCAGGATAAACTCCTGCCCTTTTTATGTCCTTGTTATTCTTTATACAAGAATAACCTGAGGTATTACCGTAGGCTTCTTCCCACGCTCACGCATAAATGTACGACGCACAGAAGAGCTCATCACATCTTCCACTTGTTTGGCGTTCGTCATGTCTGCGCGGCTAAGACGCTTAGATAATATATCAAGAACCTCGTTTTCAGCTTGGTCGATGAGGTCATCTTGCAGACGTTCATCAATGAGGCCTTTACTCTTTAAGTGTGGACCAGAGATAACTTTACCATCTTCTTTATCCACAACAAGACTAAGTGATAAAATACCTTCTTGTGCCATACGGCGGCGCTCTGCCACAATAAACACATCATCATCTAAAATGTTCATGCCATCAACGTAGTTACGGCCGTAGCGGTACTCAGTTTTATCCACTTCTGGCTGATCAGGGCCAAGAATAATTTTTTGACCGTTCATAATAATGAACTGCTCAAAAACGCCGCATTTTTTAGCAAATTCAGCATGTGCTTTAAGGTGTTGGTATTCACCGTGCACTGGTATAGCCACTTGCGGGCGTACAAGGTTGTACATTTTAGCAATATCTTTTTGAGAGCCATGACCACTACAGTGTACAAAGTCACTCTTTTCATGAATCACACGCGCACCAAGTTTCGTCAGGCGGTTCATCATGTTTAAAATCGGGCGCTCGTTACCAGGAATCATCTTAGAAGACATAATCACAACGTCTTTTGGCTTCATTGTCATGCCGCCAACAGTTTGCCCGCCGCTCATACGGTTAAGTGCTGCACGGCTTTCGCCCTGCGTACCAGTTAGAATCACAAGCACTTTATGGTCTGGCATAGCAGAAGCCTCTTCAGAGCTTACAAACATGTTTACTGTTTTTTGATCAATAAGCCCACTCTCACGTACACACTCAAGCATGCGGTGCATAGAGCGTCCCATCAGGCATACTTTACGGCCATGGTTCATGGCAATATCAGCCATTTTAAGCACGCGGCCAAAGTTACTGGCAAATGTACAAAAGTACACACGGTTTTTCATGCCGCCAAGAAGGCTATCAAGGCTATCAGCAACGTCGCTTTCCGTTTTAAGTGCACCTTCAGTAAAGATGTTTGTTGAGTCACCAAACATAGCGAGAACGCCCTCTTCACCAATTTCTTTAAAGCGGGCTTCTGCTGATTTTCCGCCAAATACTGGACGGTCGTCAAAGCGGTAATCACCTGTATGAACAATATTACCATGAGGCGTTTTAATAAACAGGCTGCTTGCTTCTGGTACAGAGTGCGTTACAGGCACATACTCTACAGTAAACGGACCGACTTCAATTGTATCGCCCATATCCACAGTTTTAAGTTTAAATTCTTTACCAAGGCCAAGGTCACGCTTTTTGTGCTCAATAACACTTGATGTAAACGGTGTGGCATACACAGGCACAGGCATATCATCCCACAAGTAAGGCAATGCGCCCACATGGTCTTCATGTGCGTGTGTAATAAAAATGGCTTTAAGTTTTTTAATGTTATCTCTTACATAAGAAATATCAGGGAGAACCAGGTCAGTTCCTGGTGCAAAATGATCAGGGAAGCTTACACCTACATCCACGAGAATCATGCTACCATCACACTCGTAAACCATCATGTTCATACCAATTTCACCAACACCACCAAGTGGAAGGGCACTTAGCCCTTGTATTTTTTTTGCCATTATATTGGCCTTTCTTCATTCATTGATGAAGCCTTTCTTGTCGCCCGGCTTCTTTTAGCGAAAACTTGTTTCAAAATGAGATTTAAACCTTTGCACTCATTTATAAATTTTTAGTGGCAATCATATAAAGTCCTTTTAAAGTAAGACTTGGAACCACATGGTCAAACAGCTTTGTATGTCCTGAAAGGGCTTTTGCATACCCGCCCGTAACAACTACCTGGGGTACACATCCTTTACTTTCAAGGGTCTTCATCTCACATAATATCTTTTCTGTCAAACCTTCTAGCATACAAAGCGTGCCGTAATAAGCTCCGCTCTGCACCGCATCAAAGGCATATTTACCAATAACACGCTCTGGTTTTTCAATTGCCGCATCAGGGTAGGCATGGCCCATTTCAGTAAGAGTATTGAGGGATTTTTGCACGCCCAGCGTGACAACACTCCCAAGATGTTTCTTATTGGCAGCCAAAATATCTATACGTGTGACAGAGCCCAGATCAACAATAAGGCACGGCGTAACGCCCATGCCAGAAGCTGCAACCATGTTTGCAACGCGATCTGCATTAAAATCATCATGGCGGCCTGTTTGAATCTGAATACCTGTTTTAAGGCCAGGCTTCATAACAAGAGCCTCATGGCCAAAAAAGCGTAAAATAGCGTGCTGCAAGGAGCGCAGCATTTCTGCGTGTGAGCAAGACACGATAGTGTGTTGCACATAGCTTCCATCTAATTTCTCGCGTTTGAGCACGCGCTCAAGCCAAATTAAATACTCGTCAGCGCTACGCATAGGACGCGTTTCAATACGCCATGTGTGGCTTAACTCGCCTTCTGTAAACAGGCCAAAAACCGTATTCACAGAACCTACGTTAATGACAAGTAAGGGCTCAGTCACTCTGCTGCTCCTTGTTTAATGATTTCACCGCTTTGAATAATCTTTGTTTTACCGGATGCATCTTGCATAACAAGAGCGCCATCGCTTGTTAGCTCTAAAGCCGTGCAAGAGGTATCTTCATGGCCAGGCTGACGCCAAATAATAGGCTGGCCAATCGTCACGCAGTGCTTAATATAGCGCCCTTTATGAGCATCCCACCCTTCTGATAGAAGCTTAAGGATTCGCTCTCTAATACGGCAAACTGTTTCCATACGATCAAACTTAAAGCCTGTTAGGCTTTCAATGCTTTGCCAGCCATCTTCAGATCCCAGCAGGTTCATGCCGCAGCCCACAATTTGATAGGGTTTACCAGCCAGTACTCCCGCCTCAACTAAAACACCGCAAATTTTTTGACCATTATAAAGAATATCATTGGGCCATTTAATACCAAGCCCCTCTCCTACACTAGAGAGCACATCATGTACAGCAAGGCTCACAAGCAAAGGTGTATGTTCGGTAAGGTTTTCCGTAAGTGCTAGTGTCATTGCGATACCTAACTCTCCAGAAAAAGTTTTCCAGGGTTTGCCGCGGCGCCCTCTCCCTGTTGTTTGCCTATCAGAAAGCACCACATCTCCATGAAAAAGCTCTCCCATTTGAAGTCCTTCAAGAGCCACATCGTTTGTGGAACCTACAGTCTCGAGATGGGTGAGCCAGTCCATAAAGTTTTTTCCTATAGAACGAGAGCAATAGCAGCTTTGTTTGCAAGGTTAAGCAAGCTATCTACATTTACAAAGTAAAATAATACAAGTCCTGTAAGGATATAAACAAGTATTGTTACGCCAAATGTTGGTGCAATAATTTCAGCTTTAGGCTCATCAAAGTACATTGTTTTTACAACGCGCAGGCAGTAATAAGCAGCAATTACACTGCTAAGCACGCCAATAACAGCAAGCGGAATAAGCCCAGCTTGCACAGCTGCTGTAAACACAAAGAACTTAGCAAAGAAACCTGCAAGCGGTGGTACCCCAGCAAGTGAGAACACTAATACCATTAGGCAAATAGCAAGTTTAGGGTGCGTAAAGCCAAGGCCTGATAGATCATCAAATGTCTCAACATTCTTTCCGCCACGTTTATGCAGTCCGTTAATAATTGCAAAAATACCAAATGTCATAACAGCGTAAATAATAAGGTAAGCCAGCACAGCAGCCATACCAAAGGTAATACCAGTAGCAAGACCAACAAGCATAAAGCCAACATTTGCAATAGAGGAGTACGCAAGCATACGTTTAAGGTTATTTTGAGCTGTAGCAGCAAGACTCCCCACAACCATAGTAAGTACAGCCAGCCCCATAAACATCACTTGCCATTGCTCAAAGGCGCCCACAAGCGGGCCATTAAGAAGAGACATCAGAAGCGCAATCGCTGCAATTTTAGGAAGCACAGCCATAAATGCCGTTACTGTTGAAGGCGCACCTTCATATACATCTGGTGTCCACATATGAAACGGCACAGCTGAAATTTTAAAAATAAAACCAGAGAGCGTAAATACAAGTGCGAGAGAAAGCATTAGAGATGGTTTTTCTAGGCCAGAGAACTGGTCAACCACGCCTGCTAGAGCAGTGTAAGAAGTATCCCCTGCAAGGCCATAAAAGAGGCTCATGCCATAAACCATAAGGCAAGAAGCCAGTGAACCAAGCACAAAGTACTTAAGGCCAGCCTCAGAAGATTTTTGCTTATCGCGTGCGTAAGCCGCCAAGATATAAAGTGGGAAACTCATCATTTCCATACCCACATACAATACAATCATATCGCGCGCGCTCAACATAATCATCATGCCTAAAACGGCCAGAATATGCAAAATAGAGTACTCAAAACTCAGCAACTTATGGCGTGCAAGGTACGGCGTTGCCCCCACAAGGGAAATGGCTGCAAATACTAAAAGTGATGCTTTAATAAAAATGCTGAAAGCATTGAGTTCAAACATAGGAACCCCGCTTCCACGCATAAATGCTGTGCCCGTATAAGAGCTTGTCGCCACAAACATGAGCACAATAAGAGTACCAAGCAGTATGTAGCGCGTAAATACAGGAATCACAACGCCAGCAGTTTCAGGCTTCATGACAGCGCCAACAATAAGGAGTGTAAGCACGCTTAGCGCTAAAGTCAGTTCAGGTAATGCTGGCGCAATTGAAAGTAGATAATCCATGTTTAGTGTCCCCCATGGGCATCAACGCCCTTATGATCAGAATGAGTATCCGTATATAGAGGCGGGCCTAATGTTAGGCTTGCCACAGGTTCAAGCGTTGTCACTTGAGAAAGCTTGTGTGCTGGCGCTTCTAAAATATCAAGCGTTCTGTTTGGCATAAGACCAAGATAAAAGACCAAAACAATAAGCGGTACAAACATAAGACGTTCACGCTCTGTCATATCTTTTTGGTTTTTAATTTCATCAGACCCCATTTCGCCAAATACCATACGACGGTAAAGCCAAAGCATATAGACTGCCCCAAGCACAACGCCGCTTGCCGCAATAACAGTTGCGCCTTGTGCTACAGGGTAAGAGCCAGCAAGAATAAGAAACTCACCCACAAAACTATTTGTACCTGGTAGCGCAACCGATGCCATTGTAAACACCATAAACACAGCCGCGTAAACAGGCATGCTATTTACAAGTCCGCCAAAGCGATCCATTTCACGGGTGTGCATACGGTCATAAATTACCCCAATGAGCATGAAGAGCGCGGCGCTCACAATACCGTGGTTCAGCATTTGCATCAGTGCGCCTTGAATGCTTTCTGGCGTGGCAGCAAAAATACCAAGGGTCACAAAACCCATATGTGAAACAGAAGAATAAGCAATCATCTTTTTAATATCTGTTTGTGCAAAAGCAACAAGTGCTCCGTACACAATCGCAATAGCGCTTAGCGCATACATTGCCGGGCGGAAAAGATCTACAGCCTCTGGGAACATTGGAAGGCTAAAGCGAAGAAAACCATAAGCGCCCATCTTTAAAAGTACACCCGCCAAAATAACACTACCTGCTGTTGGTGCTTGTACGTGCGCGTCTGGCAGCCATGTATGAAACGGCCACATTGGCACCTTTACAGCAAACGCTGCAAAGAAAGCAAGGAATAGCCAGTACTGAGATGTATCTGAAAGGTTCAGCGTTTGCATTGTAAGAATGTCAAAACTACCGCCATTAGCAAAGTAAAGGTACATCATACCAATAAGCATGAGCACCGAGCCGACAAACGTATAAAGGAAAAACTTAAGTGAAGCATAGACGCGGTTTTCACCGCCCCAGATACCAATAATCAGGAACATTGGTACCAGCATCGCTTCCCAAAAAATATAGAAAAGTACAAAATCAAGAGAACAGAACACGCCAATAATTGCCCCTTCTAGCACAAGGAAACAAGCCATAAAGGCGCGTACATTTTTAGTAATACTTTCCCAGCTAACGAGGACACATATAGGAGTTAGAAGCGTTGTAAGAAGAACAAAAAGAACACTAATACCATCCACGCCCATAGTGTAACGAATACCGAAGTTACTCATCCAAGGGTGGTCTTCAATAAACTGCATGCCTACAGCACTATCAAAATTACTAAGCATTACAAGAGATAACAGGAAAGTAATACCAGAAATCCATAAAGCAAGCATTCTTGCATTACGGTTTTCAGTTTCCTCATCTCCGTCCTTCACAAGCATCACAAGCAATGCGCCGAAGATCGGTAAAAATGTTAGAAATGATAGAATTGGATAATCCATGTTCTCTTGTCTTTCTTATTTATGAGACATCCGTCTCTAAAGTGTCCAAAATGTTATAAGGCCAACCACACCCACCAAAATGACAAAGGCATAATGGTAAATGTAACCTGTTTGTAATTTACTAAGCAGTGATGCCGAAAGCTTACTGATGCTAGCTGCACCATTAGGACCAACCGCATCAATACCATTTACATCCCCCTGCTTCCATAATATTTGAGCAAGAGACTTTGTTGGTTGAACAACAAGCGCATTGTACAGCTCATCTATGTACCACTTATTTTTAAAGAGACGGTAAAGAGGGCCTGTATTTTTAGCCGCTGATTTCGCCCAGTGCTTTTTCTTCAAGTACACAAGGGTAGCAAGTAAAATACCAGTCACTGCAAACACCAATGGCGTAAATTTAACAAGCGCAGGAATGTGCGTTGCATGTACATCAAAGCCAACAATCGCTCCGTGCCACCAATGCAAATGTGCCATATCCTTAAGCAGGTACCCACCAACAACGGCGCCAATAGCAAGCAAGAACATCGGTGCAAGCATAACAAACGGAGACTCATGCGCCGCTTTAAGTGCTTTAGCGTCATGTGCTTTACCGTGGAATGAAAGGTAAATAACACGGAAACAGTAAAAGGCTGTAATAAGCGCAGCAAATGTACCAACAGCGTAAATCACAGGTCCCAAAGTGCCGCCGCTCATAAAGGCTGCTTCAAGCACAAGGTCCTTACTGAAAAATCCTGCAAATGGAGGAATACCTGCAAGTGCAAGTGAGCCAATCCACATCAGGCCGTAGGTAATCGGAATCACTTTTTTAAGAGCGCCCATACGCATCATATCTTGTTCGTCATGCATAGCGTGAATCACACTACCCGCACCAAGGAAAAGAAGAGCTTTAAAGAAAGCGTGCGTTGTGAGATGGAACATAGCCGCATGGTAAGCCCCTACTCCACAAGCGAAGAACATGTAACCAAGTTGAGAACATGTTGAATACGCAATCACGCGTTTAATATCTGTTTGTACCAGACCTATGGTTGCCGCAAACAGGGCTGTTACAGCACCAACAATAGCGACAAATGGAAGGATACCTTCTGCCATTTCAAACAGCGGAGACATACGGCATACAAGAAATACGCCGGCCGTTACCATTGTTGCAGCATGAATAAGTGCTGATACCGGCGTTGGACCTTCCATCGCGTCTGGCAGCCATGTATGGAAACCAAACTGAGCTGATTTACCCATAGCACCAAGAAAGAGCAACAGTGCAATCCAGTTAAGTACAGGCATTTCTAATCCAAGAAGGTTAAAGCTATTACCTGATACAGCAGGGGCTGCCGCAAAGATATCTGCGTAATTTAATGTACCAAATACACCAACGATCGTAAAAAGACCTACAAGCATGCAGGCATCCGCCACGCGGTTTACAATAAAGGCCTTCATAGAAGCTGCATTTGCGCTCTCTTTTTTAAACCAAAAACCAATCAGAAGGTACGAGGCAAGGCCTACGCCTTCCCAGCCTACAAACATTTGTAGGAGGTTAGGCGCTGTTACAAGTACAAGCATTGTAAAAGTAAAAAGGCTAAGATAGCTAAAGAAACGCGCGCGATGTGGGTCATGGCTCATGTAACCAATCGAGTAAAAGTGCACGCACATAGAAACAGATGTCACCACAAGTAACATTGTGGCTGTAAGCTTATCTACATACACCCCAAAATCTACGCTTAGGTTTGCTGTTTTCATCCAAGTATAAAGCGTACCTGAAATGGTATGAGCATCCATCATTGCCACTTGAACAAAGGTAATAAAGGATAAAACCGCACTGACTGTAACGGCTGAACAAGTGAGCGTCATAACGCCTTTATGTCCTATCTGTTTGCCAAACACACCGCCAATAAGCGCTGCAAAAAGCGGCAGAAGAACAATCGCAAAAATATGCATTTCTGTCATGGTTTAACCCTTCATCATATCCGCATCATCAACATCAATGTTGCCGCGGTTTCTATAAAACACTGTTACAATCGCAAGGCCAATTGCAAGCTCAGCAGCTGCAATTGTCAAAATAAAGAACGTAAAGATTTGGCCGCCCATATCATTAAGGTAACTTGAAAAAGCAACCATATTAATATTAATGCTCATGAGCATCAGCTCAATACTCATCAAAATAATAATGATATTTTTACGGTTTAAAACAATACCGCACACGCCAATCATAAATAAAATAGATGACAGCGTAAGAAACTCTGTAAGCCCTACATGGTGAAATGCTGCGTGCATTATTTAACCTCCTCTGGTTTCATTTCTGCTGTACCGCGTGCCTTTGGCACATCAAGAATAACCATACTTTCTTCGCGCGTTCTGGAAACTTGCTTGCCAATAACTTGACGCTTTGAATCTGGACGCTTGCGGTAAGTAAGCACAATTGCGCCAATCATGGCTGTAAGCAGAATAAAGCCGCTGGCCTGAAACGGTAGCAAGTAATCTGTAAAAAGAATATTTCCAATATGAGTAATATTCTCGCCGCCTTCTGGTATCGGCATGCCTGTTGCGGCCGCTTCGTCAGATTTAAATACACCGCTAAACACGCCAAGTATAATTTGAGAAAGCATAATAGCAATGACAAGCACGCCCAATGGCAGATGCTTTTTACTGGTATCCTTTAAAACTTCAAAGTCAATATCAATGGTCATCAGTACAAACAGGAACATAACCGCAACCGCGCCCACATAAACCATAACAGTAAGCAAAGCAATAAACTCAGCTCCCAACAGCAAGAAAATCCCCGCTGCATTAAAGAAAGACATCACCATAAAAATAATAGCGATCATTGGATTTCTGGCTGTAACTACGCCAATACCACCCATAATAAGCAGCGCGGCGCACATATAAAAGACAAGATCAGCAATCATGATACATATTCTTCCATATTTGCTGGGCTAAAGTTGGGCCCTTTTAGAATTTTACCATCCTCACGGTAAATAGGTTTGCCATCATGGCCCACTTTACTCATGTTTGAGCGATGAACTTCATTGAAGGCTAAGTCTGCATCCCAGCCAAGGCTTTTAATTGTGCCATAAGTAACATAAAGCAAGTCAATACACTCTTTAAGTACATGAGCTTCAGCTTCTTTACGGCCAGCTATACCTGTTTTTTCCAAAATTTCAATAGCTTCAATCACTTCAGCGCACTCTTCAGAAACGAGTCTTTTACGGAGTGTTAGCATGTCTTTTTTATCGTCGGGAATTCCACCAAATACTTCATGAAATTCAGATACTTTTTTATAATTACTCATCGGTACGGTGCATCCTTTCTTAGGCGTTCTGCAATGCTGTCTTCCCAGATATCGCCGTTTTGAAGTAGTTTTTCTTTATCGTAAACAAGCTTTGAGCGGTCAGAGCAAGCTAAATCAAAATGTGGCCCTTCCACAATGGCATCTACAGGGCAGGCTTCTTCACACAGGCCGCAGTAAATGCACTTGACCATGTCAATATCATAGCGCGTTGTACGACGAGATCCGTCTTTTCTTGGCTCCGCCTCAATGGTAATCGCTTGCGCAGGGCAAACAGCTTCGCAAAGTTTGCAAGCAATGCAACGCTCTTCTCCGTTTGGATAACGGCGCAACGCATGTTCCCCTCTAAAGCGAGGCGATGTTGGCACCCTCTCCTGTGGGTATTTCATTGTGAGCTTCTTTTTAAAGAGGTTACGCAGGGTAATGCTCATACCCTGAGTAATATCAATTAGCAGGAACTGCTTTAAAAGTTTGATCATCGTTACTTAAACTCCTATCACGAATTTCATGAAACTTGCCTGACCTACAAGCCAAAGCAGCGTAAATGGAAGGAAAACTTTCCAGCCAAGGCGCATAAGTTGGTCATAGCGGTAACGCGGGAATGTGGCACGCGTCCAAAGGAATACAAACAGAATCAATGCAATTTTTGCAAAGAACCACAAGAATCCAGGAATCAGGTTAAAGGGCGCAAAATCAAATGGAGGCAACCAGCCACCCATAAACAGCACCACCGTAATGGCGCTCATAAGGATCATATTGGCGTATTCCCCAAGGAAGAACAGCGCAAAGCCCATAGCGCCGTACTCAACGTTATAACCTGCCACAAGCTCAGCTTCTGCTTCCGGGAGGTCAAACGGTGCGCGGTTGGTTTCTGCTAAAATAGAAATAATAAAGACGATAAACATTGGGAAGAGTGGAATCATATGCCACATACCTTTTTGATGCTCAATAACTTCTGTCAAATTCATAGAACCTGAAAGAAGGATAACGCTCAGCACAACAAGCCCCATAGAGACTTCATAGGAAACCATCTGCGCCCCAGAGCGCACAGCACCAAGGAAAGGATATTTAGAGTTACTTGCCCAACCTGCAAGCAAAATACCGTAAATACCAAGAGAGCTCACAGCAAGCAGATACATAACGCCAAGGTTAATGTCGCTCAGCACTATGCCTTCATCAAACGGGATAACGGCCCATGCCATAAGTGCGGGCACAAACACCATAATGGGTGCGATAAGATATGTTGCCTTGCTAGAAACGCCAGGAACAATTGCTTCTTTAAACATGAGTTTCACCGCATCTGCAATAGGCTGTCCTAGCCCCCAAGGGCCAACAGTTGAGGGGCCAACACGCAACTGCATCCAACCAATAACCTTACGTTCTGCAAGGGTAAGATAAGCGACAGCACCAAAAAGCGGCAGCATAATTGCTAAAATTTGCGCCACAATCAGAGCAAGGTGTTTTATGTTATCCATGGTAATAAGTTCTAAATAATCAAACATCTTAAGAAACCTTTTTCATGTTAGGCTTGAACTTTGCAGCACCATTTTCAGCGGCGCACTCTGCCATCACTGGGCTTGCTCTTAAAATCTCATTACTGAGGTAGAAAGAATCCACAGGCGCTGTGTATGCTGTATCCGTAACAGTGGCTTTACCAACCTTAAAAGCAATGTCAAATTCTTGTTTTGTCCCCCAGTATTCCTCAGACAGAATCGGCCAGTCTTCCATCATGTTCTCACGCAGAGCTTTAAGAGTGTTAAATGGCAATGTGCTCTTAAACACATCGCTCAACGCTCTAAATACTTTCCAGTCTTCTTTAGCATTAAGGGGCGGTTTTGCAGCAGCTTTCGCTTCCTGCACACGCCCTTCTGTATTCATCCAAAGGCCATCTTTTTCTGTGTAAGCTGCAAGTGGAAGCATAAGGTTTGCTTCTTTTGCAGTATCCGTTTTATGGGTTCCCATATAGACGCTAAACTTGGCACCACTTAGGGATTTATTACTGGTATCCCCTTCTCCAAATTGCCATAGAACATCAATTTTACCGCCCTTAAGTGCTTTATAAATAGCCGTGGCATCCATACCGCTATCTTCTGGCGTTACACCCAAAGCAAGTGCGCCTGCGCGCCCCGCTTGCTGGTGAAGCACATTAAAACCATTCCAGTCTTTACGGGCCACGTTCATCTTTTCACAAAAAGAAAGAATTTCACGAATTTGAGCACGTGCATCAGCGCGTGTAAGTACTGTTTTTGCACCAACAATCACGGCAATATTTTCTTTACCTTTAAGCAGTTTTCCAAGCTTTGTTGTTGGCTTCGCAAGTGTTTCAAGTGTTTTAATATCTGTGCCTGCATGGGTGCTTGTGTAGGTGAGATCAGCATCTTCCCCTACCATAAGAACAGGTGCACCTTTAAGAGCTTGCTTGCGAATACGCGTATTAACAAGGGGCGCTTCATGGCGCGGGTTTGTTCCAATCAGCACAAAAGCGTCAGCATCTTCAAGGCCTGCAATACCTGTGTTCATCAGGCTTGCCCCAAGACCATCTTCGCGGTTCAGTGCGTAACCATCCATGCGCCCATCCACGTTGTCTGTACCTATCACATCTTTCATAAAATCATTGAAGGCATATAAATCTTCAAGGCTATGAATGTCTCCAGCAAGGCCTGCAATACGGTCAGCGTCAACGCCTTTGTGCGCTTTTGCAATTACTTCAAAAGCTTTAGGCCATGTAATACTTTTCCATTTGCCGCTCACCTTATGCATTGGCGTTGTGAGGCGGTTTCGTGCAAGCCCATCGTAGCTAAAGCGGGCAGTATCGCTCATCCACTCTTCGTTTACCTCTGCGTTTTCACGCGGTACAATACGCATCACTTCATCCGCGCGGCTATCTACACGAATATTAGTTCCCACAGCGTCCATAACATCAATAGAAGGTGTACGCACAAGTTCCCAAGGGCGAGCTGTAAACGCATAAGGCTTACTTGTCAGTGCGCCAACCGGGCAAAGGTCAATCATGTTCCCAGCAAGCTCGCTTTGCAGCGCTTGCTCTACATACGTACCTACACGCATGTTCTCACCGCGCCCTGTTGCGCCCATTTCTTCTACGCCTGCAACCTCTGTGGCAAAACGAATACAACGGGTACAGTGGATACAGCGTGTCATCACTGTTTTAATTTTAGAACCGATTTCAAGGTCGTCCACGCTACGTTTGCTTTCACAGTAGTGGCTACGGTCTGAGCCGTAAGATACGGCAACATCTTGCAAATCACACTCACCAGCTTGGTCACAAATTGGGCAATCAAGTGGGTGGTTAATAAGTAGAAATTCCATTACGCCTTTGCGCGCTTCTTTGGTTTCTTCGCAGGCCGTTGTCACTTTCATACCCTCAGATACCGGCCAAGAACAACTTGTAACAGGCTTGGGTGCGCCTTCAATGTTTACAAGACACATGCGGCAGTTACCCGCCACGCTGAGGCGCTCATGGTAGCAAAAATGCGGAATCTCAATAGAAAGTTTTTCAGCGGCTTTCATGATGGTGCTGCCCTGCGGAACAGAGACTTCATGACCATCAATGGTGAGGTTAATTAAATTATCGCTCATTACGCAGCCCCCTGCTTCTTGCTTTGCGCTTCAATGCGCTTTTCAAATTCGCCTCTAAAGTGCTTAAGCGTGCCCTGTACTGGCCACATCGCACCATCTGCAAAGGCGCAAATTGTACGGCCTTCAATACGTTTGGTTACATCAAATAGCTGGTCTAGCTCTTCAACTGTTCCGTTGCCATCACGCAAACGCTCCATAAGGCGGTAAACCCAGCCAACGCCTTCGCGGCATGGCGTGCACTGTCCGCAGCTTTCATGCTTATAAAAGCCGCTAATACGTGTCATAACGTCCAGCACGTCTACTTCTTTATTCATAACAATAACGCCAGCAGTACCAAGTCCTGTGCCAAGCTCGCGCAGGGCATCAAAGTCCATAAGCACTTCGCCTGATTGCTCAGGGTTTAGCATCGGCGTTGAAGATCCGCCTGGAATAATAGCTTGCAGGTTATCCCAGCCGCCCATTACACCGTCGCAGTGCTCTTCAATAAGGTCTTTCAGTGAAATACTCATGGGTGCCTCAATGTTGCAAGGCTTATTTACAGCGCCAGAAATACAGAAAATTTTAGTCCCGTGATTGTTTGGGCGACCAAACTGCGTCCACCAATCAACGCCGCGCTTAAGGATAGATGGAATTTGCGCAATAGTTTCTACGTTGTTAATGGTTGTTGGACAGCCATAGAGGCCAAACTGCGCAGGGAACGGTGGTTTAAGACGCGGCTGGCCTTTTTTACCTTCTAGGCTTTCAAGCAGCGCTGTTTCTTCGCCGCAAATATATGCGCCAGCACCGAGGTGCGTATAAACATCCACGTTCACGCCTGTGCCCATAATATTTTTACCAAGGAGTCCTGCTTCATAAGCTTCATCAATGGCTTGTTGCAAGCGAGAAGTTTCGTCGTAGTACTCACCACGCACATAAATATAACCTGTTTCAGCGCCAAGAGCATGGCAACCTACAATCATACCTTCTACAAGTGTGTGGGGATCAAAACGCAGAATATCGCGGTCTTTACATGTCCCTGGCTCGCCTTCATCTGCGTTACACACAAGATAGTTAGGACGCACGCCATCTGGGCGGGGCATAAAGCTCCACTTCAGACCCGTGGGGAAACCTGCACCACCGCGGCCACGCTGGCCAGAAGCTTTCACAAGCTCAATAATATCTTTAGGATCAGTTTTAAGGATTTTTTTAAGTTCTTTGCCGTAACCGCCACGTTTTTCGTAGCCCTTAATGCCCCAATCTTCAGCACCATCTAGGTTCTGAAAAACTTTATCCGCACGGATAAGGTGTGTTGCCGTAGATTTACTTGCCATCAAAAATCTCCAATCCTTTGCTTGGGGTGGTACTTTTCACTGTTTTACCAGCCTTAAGCCCTTCAAGAATTTCTACCGTGCTTTCAGGTGTAAGTTTCACATGATAGCCGTCATTAATTTGCATCATAGGTGCTTCAACGCAAGCCCCAAGGCACTCAACCTCTGTAAGCGTAAACAGACCATCATCACTTATAGTCCCCTGCCCGCTTAAACCTGTGGCTTCCTTCACAACATCAACAATTTTCTCACTGCCACGAATCATGCAAGCGCAGTTTGTGCATACCTGTACGTGGTATTTACCTACAGGCTTTAGGTTAAACATTGTGTAAAACGTTGCCACTTCATATACGCGAATATACGGAAGGCTAAGGGTATCTGCCACAAGCTGCATAGCATCAACACTCACCCAGCCGCCAAACTCTTTTTGTGCAAGCCACAAAAGAGGAATTGTCGCGCTGCGGCTTTGATCGTCTGGGTATTTGGCGAGAATTTTCTCAACCTTTTTCTTCGCAGACGCTGTCCACTTAAGGTCTTTGCCTTCATGAACTTCGATTTTTTGTGCAGAAGATTTTGCCATAGGCTTAGTTTTCCATATTGTCATCAGTTAAATAATTAAGGCGGCGTACCGCTTCGCTAATAATGTCTTCTCTAAGAGACGCGCAAATTTTTTGGCCTTGTGTATCTGTTCCTGCGCAATGTTTTTTCTCAGCTTTACTCAGCTGAATCATAAATTCTTCTCTTTGACGGCAGAGTTTGTATAAAGGTTTACCAGATCCAATAAACTGCCCCTGACAATACACACCATCAATTTCAATTTCAGCAATCACATCGCTACACTCTTCATCTGTAAGGCCTGGGCAAGATTCACCAAAATCTAGAGAAAATGCAAATGCGCTCCCTGCTAAACTTACAGCAATACCAATACCCAAAAGAAGTTTCATTAACGGTCAATCTCCCCGAACACAACATCCTGCGTTCCAATGATTGTCACCGCATCTGCGAGCATGTGCCCTTTTGCCATAAAATCAAATCCTTGCAAGTGCGCAAACCCTGGTGCACGAATCTTACAGCGATAAGGTTTTGAGCTACCGTCGGAAATCAGGTAAACGCCCATCTCACCCTTTGGTGCTTCCACAGCCACGTACACTTCTCCTGCAGGAACGTGCAGACCTTCCGTGTAGTATTTAAAGTGGTGAATCATCGCTTCCATACTGTTTTTCATATCACCACGAGTTGGCGGCGATACTTTAAAGTTTTGCGCTTTAATAGGCCCTTCTGGCATACGTTTTAGGCATTGCTCAATGAGACGTAAACTTTGGCGCATTTCTTCCATACGAATCAGGTACCGATCGTAACTATCGCCGTTTTTACCAACGGGAATATCAAAATCAAGCTCGTCGTAAATTTCATAAGGTTGTGCTTTACGAAGATCAAACGGCACACCGCTTCCGCGTAGCATTGGGCCAGTAAAGCCCCAAGCCTGTGCTTCTTCTGCGCTCACAGTACCCACGTCAACAAGGCGCTGTTTCCAAATGCGGTTTTCAGAAAGAAGTCCCTCATATTCATCAATTTTTGCCCACATGCCGTCTACAAATTTTTGAATTTTATCTGCAAGACCTTCTGGCATATCTTTACTTACACCGCCTGGGCGGAAGTAGTTTGCATGCATACGTGCACCAGAAACTTCCTCATAAAAGTCCATAAGTGTTTCACGGTCTCTAAAGGCATAAAGGAATACAGTCATCGCACCAACATCAAGGCCATGACAACCTAACCACAACAAATGATTAAGCAAACGTGTAAGCTCTAAGAAAAGAACACGAATATATTGCGCACGTTTTGGCACTTCCACGCGAAGCAGTTTTTCGACAGCAAGGCACCATACATGTTCCTGCGCCATCATAGAAACGTAATCCAAGCGGTCAAAGTAAGGAAGCGCTTGAATATACGTACGGTTTTCAATAAGTTTTTCTGTACCGCGGTGCAGCAGACCAATATGAGGATCGGAACGGGTGATCACTTCTCCGTCCAGCTCCATCACAAGACGAAGTACACCGTGCGCCGCAGGGTGCTGAGGACCAAAGTTAAATGTAAAGCCGTCTCCAACACTTACTTCTTGAGTATGCTTACCTTTTGGCAGGTTCTTTGGAGGTGTGTTTCTGAGTTCGCTCATGCGCGCGATTCCTCTTCTGTCTCATCATTAAATTCATCAGCATCGAATGTATTACGGTCAACGGCCGCTTCCTCACCAAGGTAAGCATTGCCTGTCATTCCCTTCCATGAGCTTTGCAGATCAAAGTGGCGATATTCTTGCGGCATATCCACGGGCTTATAAGCTACGCGCTTTTCTTTTTCGTCGTAGTAAACTTCAACATTTCCTTCAACCGGAAAATCTTTACGTAATGGATGCCCATCAAAATCATAATCAGTTAAAAGCCTGCGTAGGTCAGGGTGCCCTTCAAATTTAACGCCAAACATGTCATAAGCCTCGCGCTCATACCAGCCAGCACTTGGAAAAACATGAACAGCAGAAAGAACAGCATCTCCGTCTGCGCATTTCACTTTCACCCGAACACGTTGATTTAGCTGAACAGAAAGCATGTGATAAACAACATCAAAACGTGCCTCACGCTCTGGATAATCAACACCGCAAACATCCAAAAGAATACGAAATTGGCACTTTTTGTCATCACGAAGGAATTTTAAAACTGTAAGAATTCCACTCTTTTTGCAGTTAAGCGTGAGCTCTCTATGAGCAAGTTCCGCTTCATAAATTGCATCACCCAACCCTGCCACAATGTAGTCTTTAAGCTCTGTAAGAACCTCAAGATCTAAATGCTTTTCAAGATGTGGTGCAAATTTTGTCGCCGTCATATCGGTTAACCTTTATGCATTTCTAGTTTTGTATAAGGACGTTTTTCACCATGCGCATAAGCGTATTGCGGCTTCATGGCGTCGCGCTCTGCGTAATCAAACACACGCTCACCTTTAATCTTTTTCTTCAGTTGCATAATGCCGTACAGAAGCGCTTCCGCTGTTGGCGGGCAGCCCGGTACGTAAATATCAACTGGAATAATACGGTCACAGCCGCGCACAACTGCGTAAGAGTGGTGGTAATACCCGCCACCATTTGCACAAGACCCCATGCTAATCACGTAGCGTGGCTCTGGCATTTGGTCATAAAGCTTACGAATGGCTGGTGCCATTTTATTTGTAAGCGTACCTGCAACAATCATAAGATCTGATTGACGTGGACTTGGGCGGAAAAGCGCACCGTAACGATCTAAATCATAACGAGATGCACCGGCCTGCATCATTTCAACAGCGCAACAAGCAAGACCAAATGTCATTGGCCAAAGGCTGCCCGCACGGGCCCAGTTCACTGCACTTTCAACACTTGTTAACAAAAAACCATCATTTTGCAAACCTTCATGCATTTGCTCCATGCCTTGCTCTACAACAGCTTTAGGATCATTCGTAATGATGTTAGACATTTTTAAATTCCTTCAATAAAAGGCTTACTCCCATTCGAGAGCCCCTTTCTTCCACTCATAAATAAAGCCTACAGTTAACACTGTAAGAAACGCCATCATGCTCCAAAACCCAACAAGACCAATATTTCCAAAACTCATAGCCCAAGGGAAAAGAAAAGCGACTTCAAGGTCAAATACAATAAAAAGGATGGCCACAAGATAAAAGCGAACGTCAAAACGCTTGCGCGCACTATCAAAGGCTTCAAAACCACATTCATAGGGAGACATTTTTTCATCAGAGGGGCGTTTTGGCCCAGCAACAAAGGGAATAGCCAGCATAATAAGGGCTACCGCAGTTGAGAGAATTAAAAACAACAGGACTGGAAAATATTCAGCAATCATGCTCTGGTGCTTCATTTTTTATTTTTATACGCATCTTTTATACTCCAATTTCTTCCCCATCACAAGGATTGCCCCTTGTAATTCAGGTTAATTCTTGAGCAGTCGCACACAACACTCTGATATTTTTGCATCATTTAAGAATTAAAGATTCACATTTACTGCGTAAGTGTCTCTGCCTTTGCAAGAAATGGCTTGGTGACCTTTAAGCCCTTTTTAAGCTTAAGATGCACCTGCCCCCTGCCTGGAATTTGCACTTTAAGCAGCGGCTTTGTACGGCCGGATGTGAGCGGCTCCATGTACTCTTTAAGGACTTTGGCAGCATCTACATCGCGCAGAATAAGCTCAATTTCAGATGGCCCTTGCGCAACATCTTCAAGGTTCTCAAGGCGCTCAACACTAACCCGAAGGCGATCTTCATCTAAAGATACACTTAAATGTGCAAGCAGAGGTACATTTGCATCAATCAGATCAGCGTAAGCCTCATAAGATTCAGGAAATACTGCAATCTCATCTTGCCCAGAACGATCAGACAAATGCAGTATCGCCATGCGCTTACCCGTTTTAGTTTTACGGATACGCTTGGCCGCAATAACGCCAGCCACCTTAACAATCACACCGCCCTCTGTGGCTCTATCTTCCAGTGTATTGATCTCAACGAGGCCATCCACATCCTTTAAAACATCCGCATAGGCTTCAAGAGGGTGCGAACTTAAATAGAAACCAAGCGAGCTAAGCTCTTGCTTTAATTTTTCAAACTTATCCCATTGATTAGCAAAAGCAAGATCAGGACGAGAAAGCGTTGGTGCCTCCTCTTCCTCACCACCAAGACCAAACAAACCAATTTGATCGCTATTTTTTTGTTCAAACGTGCTTTGCATAAGGCCAAGCAGCACTGAAACATTGGCGACAACCTCGGCGCGGTTTGGGTGAATTTCATCAAATGCGCCAGATTTAGCAAGCGCTTCAACAATGCGTCGATTACAAAAACCGGGATCTTGGCGCTCCACAAAATCGTAAACATCCAAGTAAGGACCATTTGCATTGCGCTCTTCTACAAGCGCAGTCATCGCCTCGTCCCCTACCCCTTTAATCGCGCCGAGAGCAAAGCGGATTGCGCCGTTTTTATGCTCTTTGCCGTTACTATCTTTTGCGCCAGCTTGCGCAGCAACCGTAAAGAAAACTTCACTATGATTTACGCAAGGGGGCTGGAGCGTCACATCCATACGCTGAAGTTCTGCCTTAAACTTAAGAATCTTTTCGCTATTACCACGATCAAGCGTCATAGACGCTGCCATAAACTCAAGCGGATAGTTCGCTTTTAAATATGCCGTTTGCCAGCTCACAAGCGCATAAGCAATAGTGTGCGCTTTGTTAAAACCGTAAGCCGCAAAACCTTCCATAAGGGCAAAAATTTCAGACGCATGCTTTTCATCAACGTTATGAACGTCTTTACAACCCTTTAGGAAAATCGCCTTTTGCTTGGCCATTTCTTCGGGTTTCTTTTTACCCATAGCACGACGCAACATATCAGCGCCGCCAAGCGTATAGCCCGCCATCACCTGCGCCATTTTCATAATCTGCTCCTGGTACACAGGCACACCAAAGGTTTCTTTCAGCACTGGCTCTAGCGCAGGGTGCGGATATACAGCTTTTTGGCGCCCGTGACGACATTCAATAAAGTCTTCCACCATGCCGCTAGCCAGTGGCCCCGGACGGTATAGTGCAATAATGTCTGAAAGATACTGGAACTTATCAGGGTAAATCTTTTTAAGATACTCCGTCATTCCGCGAGACTCGACCTGAAAAACCCCTGTAGTATAACCGTCCTGAAGCAGTTTAAAGGTTGGGTCATCATCAAATGGAATTTTAAGAGGATCAATGTCTATGTTATGGATTCTCTTAATATCTTTAATGGCGTAATTCACCACCGAAAGCGTTTTTAGGCCAAGGAAATCAAACTTTACAAGGCCAGCCTCCTCCGCCTTGCCCCAATCAAAGGCTGTTACCTGCATTTCAGCGCGCGGGTCTTTAAACAGTGGTGCAATAGCATGAATAGGTCTATCTGCAATGTGAATACCTGCGGCGTGAGTTGAGGCATGACGATAAGCCCCTTCAAGGTCCATAGCCATATCGAGTAGAAGCTTCACATCTTCATCTGTATCGTACAGATCCCTCAGTTTTTCTTCTTCAAGCAGCGCCTGATCAATCGGAATACTTGCTGGCCCCTCTGGAATAAATCCAGCAATACCGCTCACGGTACCAAAGCCCATTTCAAGCACACGCCCCACATCACGGATACAAGCCCTAGCCTTTAGCGTACCAAATGTAATAATCTGAGATACGTTTTCAGCGCCGTATTTATCCCGCACATAAGAAATAACGTCCTCACGCCCTTCTGGGCAAAAATCAACATCAAAGTCAGGCAGGCTGACACGCTCCGGATTGAGGAAGCGCTCAAAGTATAAATCCCAACGAATTGGGTCAACATCGGTAATATCAAGGCAGTAAGCCACAAGAGACCCCGCACCAGAACCACGCCCCGGCCCTACTGGAATGTCATTCGCTTTACTCCAGCGAATAAAGTCTGATGTAATCAGGAAGTACCCTGGGTACCCCATGTGATTAATGGTTTTAATTTCAAACTCAAGACGTTCGCGATAAAACTTCTCAGCTTTATCTTTTTCTTCCTGCGTTTCGAGTTCAGGAAGCACGTATTCGTCCATGCGGAACCGGAAGCCTTTTTCAGACTCTTCCCGCATAATATCTTCAACGCTTGGGTCATCGTCTTTGCGCGGCCAAGCCGGCATATAGTATGTGCCCACAGGCATCCAGTAAGCACAGCGCTGGGCAATAACAGAGGTCTGCTCAATGGCTTCTGGCACATCAGAAAATAAAGCGCACATTTCCTCCGCAGATTTCATGCGGTGGTGCGGCGTTGTTCTTGGGCGCTCTGGATCGCTCATCACACTACCAGAACCAATAGAAAGCATCACCTCATAAGGGTCTACGTGCTCCTCCTTAAAGAAACGGCTATCGTTTGTGGCCACCAGCGGAATGCCATGCTTGTACGCCCATTCGCTTAAGTGCGGCTCCATCAGTTCTTCGCGCGCAAGGCCGTGGCGCTGAAGCTCAACGTAAAGGCGGTCATCAAAAATACCATGTAAATCTTTAAGGAAGCTTTCTGCTTTATCAAACTGCTCCCCTTCTATAAGACCAGTAAGCGGGGAAATTTGCGCGCCACCTGTTGTACAAATAAGGCCACCTGCATGGGCTTTCAGCATATCCAGAGAAATATTAGCAAGCTCTGCTGGGTCTTTATCAATATATGCTTTTGAAATCAGCACACAGATATTGCGCCAACCTTCTTCGTTTTGTACGTGAAAAGTGAGGCGACCTGCGTCCTTTAAAAAACCCTCTTGGTCAGGCCTTCTCACACCAAGCTGCGTTCCAAAAATAGGCTGAATACCTGCCGCCTTAAAAGCAAAGCTCATATCAATGGCACCAAACATATTATTGGTGTCAGTTACTCCAAGCGCTGGCATGTTATTATCATGCGCCCATGCAGCAAGCTTCTTAATAGGCATCATACCATCCAGCAATGAATACGTACTATGCGCATTAAGGTGGATGAACGGCTTTTTAGGGTTAAAACTCATGGGCAGCAGTGTAGCGCAGCCCCTACCTTCTGTGAATTAAAAAGGGATGTTTTATAAGTTTGTTTCCCATAGATCACATGTAATAATGCCCATTTATTATGCATTATTTTTAAGCGTGCAAATTTGCGATGCTTACCAATAAGGCAAAAGGGTTAATAGTAGAGGTTCATTTTACTTATAAAAAGCAGCTTATTTAGCATTATATGCGCTTATATTTGCGCAAGCAGCAACAGCACAAAATACCAACCAAAATAAAGGCGTTTAAAGGCACGTTCACAAGCTTGAAACCTGTGCTGAAAAACGCATGGTATTTATTAATGATACAGCAAGTGGCGAAGATATACGCATGGCAGAATAAGAAAAAAGCGCCCCACAGGGCGCTTTTCTTTTCGATTTATTTCAGGCCTTGCATAAGCTGAACCCATTCAACTGCCATATCGGCCAAATTCATTTTCATAGCTTCTTCAAGCGTAAAAAATGAACCTCCCGCACCTTCCTGAATTCGGAAATTTGCCCAAGTGACTGGCTTTGAGACTTCAAACATATACGTGCTAAACACGCCATGTTCGCTCTCTATGGTCATTTCATGCCTTTGGGAAAACGGGTAAAGAACTTCCTGCATGGTCAGTTCTTCAAACATTTCCCGCGCAGCAGCCTCCTCAGGCGTTTCACCGGGATCAATAGCGCCGCCCCACAAAGCATATTGAAGCGGAGCAATAGATGGTCCAGAATCTCTTTGCTGAAAGAACACTTTCCCTTCAGGGTTTTTAATCCACAAAGCTGCTCCAGGCCTTTGCCCTCTCATGTAAGGATAAAGAGGCATAGCTGCCCTCCTATAAGAAAAAAATATAGATAAAGAAGATGCCTCAATGTAAGGGATAAAGATTTAAATTGTCAAGGTGATACAAAAAAGCACGCCAAAATGGCGTGCTTTGTTTTCGTTTATTCAGTCGCGGTCAAGCACCCTGTTAAGGGGCAGCATATCATCTGCTGCAAGCTGCCGAACAGCGTAAGCCGTAGCAGGATGAAGCGCATCTTCCTTAGCAAGATCAAGTAGCTGCTGCTTATTGTAAAAAGCAACTGATGGCACCATAAAGTGGTCGCGCTGCATAAAGTCGCTCATTTCCATAGTAAAATGAGGAGCAAACAGCGTATAGCTAGCATAGTTGCCATAGCCATCAGCTACCCAATCCTTACGGAAAGGTTCGCTTGGTACATTAACCGTACCAAGTCCCAGCTCATGCATCAAACGATGGATGATTACGCTGCGCGCACCCATTCCTTTTGGTACACGGCCGCCAGGCAGGCACCATTTACCAGGAAAACTTGTTTCGTTACTGCTGCGAAGCTGCAAAAGCACTTCATCTGCATCATTTTCAATCCAAATTCCAGCGCTATACTGCGCATCAAGAACGATAGGCGTTTTATTCATGAAAGATTCCTCATGCAAAAATAAAAGGGATGATAGATCCAAAATTGGAAAAGGATTCATACCGCGGAAGAGCTCCGCTTGTCAAAGTTTTTATCAGCTTTGGGTTAAATGCCCATGATCAAGGTGAAGCACACGGTCACAACGCTTTGCAAGGTCTGGGTTATGGGTCACCATCAGTAGTGCCATCCCCTCATCCTTCACAAGGCTTTCAAATAGGTCAAATACACTATCTGCATTATCAGGATCAAGGCTACCAGTTGGCTCATCTGCAAGCAAAATTTCTGGTTTATTCATAAGCGCACGCGCAATTGCTACGCGTTGCCCTTCACCGCCGCTTAGCTCACTAGGGCGATGGCTTAACCTATGTGAAAGGCCAACCTTTGCAAGGAGCTCATGAGCGCGCGTCACTGCATCTTTCTGGCTCATACCTGCAATACGTGCGGGCATTATCACATTTTCAAGCGCCGTAAAATCTGGCATTAAGTGATGCGTTTGGTAGATAAACCCAAAAGTGCTATTACGCACAGCGCTACGCTTTCTGTCTGAAAAATCATCAACAGATACATTATTCAGGTGCACCTCGCCTACTGTTGGCTTATCCAAAAGACCAGCAATATGCAAAAGCGTGCTTTTCCCACTACCACTTTGGCCAACAATAGCCACACGCTCTCCCTTATTTAAAATAAGGTCAGCGCCAGAAAGAACAGTAAGAGCCCCTTCTCCTAAGCCGTAAGTTTTACTCACTGATTTAATGTCTAATAAACTCATAGGCTACGCAGCACCTCCACCGGATCAGTTTTAGCCGCACGCCACGCTGGGTAAAGGCATGCAAGAACAGTAAGAGCCATACTCATAAGACTCACACGAATAATATCTGCCCATACAATAACGACAGGAATTTCAGTTAAGTAATAAGCCTCACCGCTAAAAATAGAAACACCGGTCACACTTTCAAGAAAAGCAACAATGCCTTGCAAGTTAAAGGAAATAAGAAGGCCTGCGCCAATGCCAGCCAGGGTTCCAACACCCCCAAGCAGAAGGCCATTCCAGAAAAAGATACCTAGAATTTTACGGCGCGGTGCGCCCATTGTGCGCATAATAGCAATATCGCCGCGCTTACTGCCCACAAGCATTGTTTGCCCTGTAATAATATTAAAGGCCGCCACAACAATCACCAGAGATAAAATGATAAACATGACAACTTTTTCGACCTGAAGCGCTTCAAAAAATTGCTTATTCACTGTATTCCAGCCAGAAATAAAGACATTTTCACCTGTCACTGCTCGGATTTTTTCATCAAATGGCAGCAGTTCATCAGGCGTGGTTACGCGAATTTCAAAACCGCCAATTTTATTACCCACACCAAAAAACTTACCCACGGTTTCAAGGCTCATAAGCATCCAACCATTGTTATAAAGCGTAAAGCCAACATCAAAAATGGCTGCAATTTCCATGCGCTGCATACGCGGCACAAAGCCTGCAATGGTGGGCGTTCCTCGTGGAGACATGAGCGTTACGCTATCGCCAACACCCACACCAAGCTTTTTAGCAAGAGAATCACCAATAGATACAGTATTCGGTTTTGCCAAGTGATGCAGGTCACCAGCCACAATTGAATCAAACAGTAATTCCTGGCCACGCACGAATGATGGGTCAATACCGCGCACCAAAATACCAGAGGCATTTCCGCCGCGTACCACCATACCCTGCGCTTGCGTGTACATTTGTACAGAAGTCATGCCCTCATCTGCCATAAGGTCCGCGCGTGCGGCTTTACCTTCTGCAATGGTCATGTTTTGTACATTTACATTAATATGGCCTGTCATACCCAGGATACGGTTTAAGAGTTCCTCGCGAAAACCAGCCATCACGCTCATAACAACAATAAGGGCAGCTACCCCTAAAAAAATACCAAGCAGAGAAAAACCTGTCACCACCTTTACAAACCCTCTTCGGGCAGTCAGGTAACGAGAAATAACATGAGGTTGGAGCGCTAAATTTTTCATAAGAGGCATCATAGGACAAACCCTAAATTTTGACAAAAGAAAACCACCCCAAATCACAGGGTGGCTTCTTTTCGATATTAAGAGACAAGGTCGCGAATGGCTTTCTTGCTTTCTTCAGCGCTTTGAGCAGACTCTTCAATCACATTTAGATTAGAGCGAATGACAAGCAGCTCATCATAAGTTTTGCCAGAAAGATCAGCCTTTTCAAACAAGCCCTCTTGGCTTTGCAAGGCAACTTCTTCGCGCAAGCTTTCCACGCGTTCATCGCCGTAAGCAGCCTTAAGGCTTGCAAGCGGCTTGCGCGGAAAGTAATACATAGGCAAAATAAAGACAAGACCACCGAGAAGCATTCCAAGGTTTATGAGACTCTCTTCACCGGCATAAGCGCCAAACGAAAGGCCAATAAACATATAACCGATGCCCATCATGTTGCTAATTTCACTGCGCTTACCTTCTGGGCGTTTATCAGGCGTGTACAAATACTTTTCATGCCCTGCTGAAATGCCATCCAGCAAAATCCAAATTAAAAGTATCACACTGACAGCTAAAATATTTGCTGTCATGAAAACTGCAATCCAGTCATAAACAGGTTGAACGACAGAGATGCCTATAGAAGGCTTCCCCATTAATTGAACAAGAAATACCGCAAGCAACGCAAGGCGCATTGGCCCTGCAATACGGTTAATAAAACGAAGAAATGAACGCATAAAGCGTCTCCTCATGACTAAAAACGGAAGATCAGGTTGATTTCATGGCAAAAGTATCTTTTAGGGTGCTTAAAAGCAAGTAGAAAAGCTTTACTGAGATTTATAGCAGACGATTTTTTCAGGCCCGTAATTGAAGCTCTTCTTAAGTTTGACCGCAAAGCTTTCTATATTTTTGGGAACCATCACATTATAGCCAGCTTCTCCCATAAGGTCTGCGGCTACGCCTTCAGGTGCAATCCATTCTACATTAAACAACATGTCATAATAGTTCTGCCCCTCACCCTCTCGCCTGCTTTTAATAGATGCTGTATATCCAAGAGAAGGCACAACCTCTTTAAAATGAATATCATGCCCTGTTGTGTAAATCGTGCTCTGCGCTCTATATGCGTAAGCGGCCCCTTCAGGTTCGCCTACATTATTAATAACGCAGTCCCAAATACCCACAGGCACAACCCTATCAGCCATGGCTGGCACTGTGCTTAAAAGTGTAAATGATAGTGCTAAATATAGAGTTTTCACAGAGAGCCCCTTTTACCAATGCCTATATTTTAGGCATCGCCTTACATCCATTGCAACAAAAAAGGGCGCTCTTGCGCCCTCTTATAAAGTGTGTGTGGCTATGCTGCCGCTTTTGCTTTCGCCTGTAGCGCGTCTGGAAGTTCACCAATAGGTAACTCAAAGCGCTCATCAGTTTTACGGTTTTTCCACTCAGCTTTGCCTTCTTTTACGCCGCGCGGGCCAATTGTGCACTGCCATGGCAGACCCACAAGGTCCATACTGGTGAATTTAGCGCCAGCTGGTTCGTCGCGGTCATCATAAAGCACATCAAATCCAAGAGCGCGGAAGCTATCGTAAAGCTTGTCTGCTATTTCTGTGCAAGTATCATCGCTTACACGCAGGTTCATGAGGCCAATTTGGTACGGCGCCATTTCTTCTGGCCAGATAATACCGTTCTCATCGTGGTTCTGCTCAATGGCAGCAGCAACTGTACGGCAAATACCAATACCATAGCAGCCCATAATTGCAGGACGCTCTGTACCATCGCTATGCTTCACAACAGCTTTCATTGGCTTAGAGTACGTATCCCCAAGGTAAAAGATGTTACCTACTTCAATACCGCGTTTTGTTTCAAGACGCTCTGCAGGCACGCCGCAAGTCTCAGCATCGTGCTTTTCAACGTTTACCGCGTAATCACCTTCTTTATCAAACACAAGCTCGTCTTCGCCCGTTTCTGCAATCACCTGAAACTCTTCACTTAGGTCTCCGCCAATCGCACCGCTATCAGCTTTTACCACGCGGTAATCAAGCCCAAGACGCTTAAAGATACGGTGGTAAGCGTCCTTCATGGTGTTGTAACTATTCATTGCCGCTTCTTCATCTACATCAAAGCTGTAGCAATCTTTCATCATAAACTCACGGCCACGCATCACGCCAAAACGAGGGCGAACCTCATCACGGAACTTACTTTGAATCTGGTATAGCATCACAGGAAGTTGTTTGTAAGAGCTCAGGCTTTTGCGCACAACGTCTGTCACAACTTCCTCATGGGTTGGCCCAAGGCAGAAATTATTGTCATGACGGTCTTTGATGCGACAAAGCTCAGCATCCATTTTATCCCAGCGGCCAGTTTCTTGCCAAAGAGAGGCTGGCTGTACCATTGGCATGAATATCTCGTTTGCGCCAGATGCATCCATTTCCTCACGTACAACTTTTGCAACAATCTCGCGCACTTTCAGCCCAAACGGAAGCCATGTGTAAACCCCACTTGCTACAGGACGAAGCATACCCGCACGTAGCATAAGACGGTGGCTCGGAACCTGCGCATCCGCTGGGTTTTCACGTAAGGTCGGCATAAAATATTGACTGAGTTTCATAAGGCTCGGGATTTCTTAATTTGGTTAATGTTGTTATTAAAATATCCCTCCCCCTAAAAAAATGCAAGGTAGCTCTTGAAAAAAGGATTTTTGCCACCATATCTTTAATTACAAGAAACACAGTGTTCATTTTTTCAACGGAGGTGCCACATGGCACAAACTCAAAAACCACAAAGGTTGCCGAGCTGTCTGCTCAGCCCCTTCGTTAAAGTTCCATCCGCGGCGATGGTGGCTCATCAAGCCGCCGTCGCGGAGGAAGCGCGCAAGGCCGAAGCGGCGAAGCAGTAATACCGTTCGCCCACCGTTCGCCTGCGCACCCACCCAGCAACTATTCATGAAGGAGATTTAATCCCACCTCTCAATGCCACCTAGGCCCAGAGGAAACGCGTCCAACGGCCTAACATGACCCAGAGGAAAACAGCGCTATGAAACGAAGTTGATTCTACTTTAACACGCACGCATCGATTTGTTAAAAAAGGCCCCTGGAAACAGGGGTTCTTTTTTTTGTGGAGAGGAAAGAATATTAAACTTCAATATCAAGTAAAGAACCAAATGAAGAAAGCTCCATTTCTTTTTGATACTCTCTTGTCTGACGCGAAACAAGCGAATTATAAGATTCACTATAAAGGCTATCATGAACTTCAGCATAGGTCGGCCCTTCTCCATGAGCAAACACTTCTACGTCGTAACGGCCGCCCAAAGCAGATTTAATTGCATCAATATTACTGTCTACAGATAAACCAGCAGCATTAAACTTACTGCCTAAACTATTATTAAAAAATGTAGCGCCCTTATCACTTATCGTTCCTACGATGACGTTACCTTCTTTAATAACAGCCACTTGCTTAATCTCACCTTGGCTCTGTAGCTGTTCAGAGTAATCTGCCACGCTCATAGGCGAAGGAAGTTCTCTCAGGTCTACAAGACCTCTCAGGTCCTGTAGCTCTTTTGTATCATCAATTCGCTTTCCTTCTGAGACCTTTATTCCACCAGAAGACGTGCTTTGAGCGCTTTGCATAGGATAGTATGTATTGGATACTCCTGAAATACTCATTCTTTGTTTTCCTTATCTGTGCCCTGTTTAAAACTCACTGAAAAATATTGATGCAACAAACGCACCAAAAGCAGGAAAAACATCCCCCTAAAAACAATGAAAGCCCCCTGACCATAGGGGGCTTTCACATGGTAGCGGGAGAGAGACTTGAACTCACGACCTTCGGATTATGATTCCGCTGCTCTAACCAACTGAGCTACCCCGCCACAGGGTGATGATGTTTTTATAATGAATTAGTAGTTCTGGCAAGCCCTTTTTTAGGAAAAAATTATTTCTTGCCCCCTCGCCTGAACTTCCGTAAAAGTAATGTCCATGATGATGCGCTTTAAAATATTTATGAAACGGATGGAAGATTATCTCTTCCCCCCTCGCCTTGCTTTTTATCTTAAGCGCCTTGGTAAGGGTAAATTTTACAGTCTCAACAAGCTCGATCAGCAACTTCTTGAATTTATAGATTACGAAAACGGCTACTTTGTAGAACTTGGCGCAAACGATGGTATAACGCAAGCAAACACCGCTCACTTTGAAAAACACAAAGGCTGGAGTGGCCTGCTTATTGAGCCTATTCCTAGTAAATTTTTAGAGTGCGTACGTAATCGTAGCGATAAAAACCACTTTGTTTGCGGTGCTTGCGTAGGTTTTGACTACAAAGAAAAATTTGTTGAACTTATCTATAGCGACCTTATGACAATATCTAAAGAGCTTTCTGGCAGAGACGATGCTGAAGAGCACGCCGAAAAAGGCCTAAATGTGATGAAATCACACGAAACAAATTTTACATTTGGTGCTAAGGCTTACACTCTTACATCCCTCCTAAAAGAAGCCAAGGCTCCCCAAAGCATTGATTTACTTTCTCTAGACGTTGAAGGCGCAGAGCTTGAAGTTCTTAAAGGTATTGATTTTGAAACTTATGATTTTAAATACATGCTTATTGAGTGTTGGGACAAAGATGGAATCACCCAGTTTCTTAAAGAAAAAGGCTATAAAGTGGCAAAGCAACTCAGCCGACATGATTACCTCTTTTCAAAATAAACGCACTTTTTTCACTTTTTAATTTGCATACAATCTTTTCGTTGCTATACTTTTATTAATTCAAATAGAATCTGTCTTACAAGTTAGTCTAGGAGGCGTTCGCTTTCTAACACTTCCCCTTTTCTCTTTCTCTTGGAGGTTCTCCAATGAAACACTCTCTGTTTGCAGCAACAGCTGCACTGGCCCTGAGCGCTTTTGCTCCGGCTGCTTTTGCTAATGAGGCTCACCCGCTTGCTGGTGATGACCCCCGCTTTGATTACACCATGTGGCTTAGCCCCAACCTTTTGGTTGAGGAAAGTACCACGGACCCATCGCTGGGTTACTTGGAGCGCGTTCGTCGCATGGAAGAAGCGACTGTCTTCATCCAAAACAGCAGCGCAACAACAGAACAAGGCTCAACGGGTTCTGGCGTTATCATTGACAACAAAAACTGCTGGGCTATCACCAACCAACACGTGACTGATGACGCTGACTTTCTCAGCGTGACATTTGTGAACGGCTGGCTTGACGATGGCACTCCGTTGGTTGAAAATGTCAGCGCAACTATTGTTGGCTACCCGGGCGATTCCGAGCAAGATTTTGACTTCACACTCCTTCAAATGGATCACTGTGAAGGCGCTGCTTGGGCTCCAATCATCAAGGACCATACCAATGTAAAAGTTGGTGAAACAGCCATTGCTATGGGTAACCCCATGGGACAAACATGGTCAGTGACCACGGGCACTGTGAGTCATACGGCTCGCACAGGCCGGTTGAGCGTTTGGCCCATGATCCAAACAGATGCATCGGTTAACCCCGGTAACTCTGGTGGCCCATTGTTTGAACAGAACGGCTATGTGATTGGCATTAATACGTCAATTCTGTCTCGCCAAAAAGAAAACAACGGCATTGCCTTTGCAGGCCGTAGTGACTTGATGCGTTTGTTCCTCAACAACGTCTACCATTACGGTCAAATGCAGGTCAACCAGATCGGCGTTCAAATTGGTGGTATCTCCAAAGCAGAAGCTGCCATTATGGATATTCCTGGTGGCGTGGTTGTTAGCAACGTTATGGAAGACACTCCAGCTGATGAAGCTGGTATCCAGAAAGGTGACATCATCACTCATGTAAACGGCACGCTCGTAACGAGCGTAAACCGCATTATCATGAAGGTTTGGTCTGCTGATCCTGAAGTTGGTGCACATGCACTTATTTTGCGTGAACATGCTGACGGCACCTATGAAACACTGGAAATGACGATTCCTGTTCGTAATGTTTGGAAATCTGATTACACCGCACCTGCATCTGAATCCTATGAAGGCCTGATGGGCTGGACATTGGAAGAAGATACTGAGCGCGGTGGTATTGCTGTAACTGATGTGATGGCGATGGGCCCTTCCCATCGTCATGGCATGGAACCGCAAGAATCCTCCAAAAACCTGCCACCCACCCAGCATGAAATTAATGGCCGCAAACGCGCAGTCAAAATTTCTGTTAGCGCAAGTGGGCGCATGGTTATCACCGGTGTTAAAGCTCAGGGCCAAGCTAAACTTGACCTGACCAGCGTTGCATCTGGTGCACGCATTGAAGCTCTTGAAGGTTACATCGCAAGTACAAACGGTGCCCCAGTGGTTCTGTATATTAGCGTTGTTAACACGGCTGAAATCACCATGAC
>JAPKEQ010000054.1 GCA_028821995.1 Alphaproteobacteria bacterium | reverse complement strand
TCTTGTACTTGCCGCAATCTTGATGGGTGGCCCTATTGGCCCGTTTATTAACGTCCCATCTATTCTTATTGTAATTGCTGGCACATTCGGAATTGTAACTGTGTGTTATAAGCTTCCAGATATTATCAAATCTCAAGGGCTTCTTTTCAAAACACTTCTCTTTAAAGTACCACCAGTACAAGATGAAGCGCGCTACATGCTTGAACTTGCGCAAAAAGCACGTGCCAACGGCCTGCTTGCAATTCAGGCAGATGTTGACCAAATGAGCGACGCTTTCCTTAAACAAGGCCTAACTCTTGCTGTAGATGGAACGAACCCAGAAGTAATTGAATCTATTATGGAAGCCGAGCTTGCCCAAATGGAAGAGCGTCATGGTAAAGGTGTTAGTATCTTCAAAAAATCTGCAGAGATTGCCCCTGCCATGGGACTGGTTGGTACGCTTATTGGGCTGGTACAGATGCTTCAGAACCTCTCTGACCCTAACGCAATTGGTCCTGCGATGGCCATCGCCCTCCTCACCACACTTTACGGTGCAATTCTTGCAAACATGTTCTTTAACCCATTATCTGCAAAGCTTGAACTGAACAGTTCTATGGAAATGCAGCTGAGACACATTTACATTATGTCAACCATGTCTATGGTGAAGCAAGAAAACCCGCGTCAGCTTGAAATGATGATTAATACAATTTTACCACCGTCAGCTCGCATTAGCGTGTTTGAGTAAAACAGAGAACACTAAGGGGATAACATAAATGCCAGCAATTCTTCTGCTAGGAACTTTAAGTGCCGATAAGGGCACTTTAAGTGCTTTGGCGAAGAGTCATGGCTTTGAAGCTTTTGTGGCGACTGACATTGAAGCAGGCCTGAAAGCAGCCAGTACCCATGCTGTAAGTACTATTTTTGTAGATAGCGGCGCAGATCTCCCCACTTTATTTGAAGGCCTAAGAGCCGCCAAAATAACAGCCCCTGTTATTGTACTTGGTCCAAGCCAGCCTGCTGCAAACGCAGCTAAAGCTATCCGCATGGGAGCAACAGAATATCTCTCATCCCCAAGTAATAAAGCGGTACTCTCTCCTGTATTTGAAAGCCTTCTGCCAGAAAACCCGAAAGGGGTGATTGCTGGCGACCCTAAAACAATGGACCTTATTACTAACGCAAAACGTTTTGCAAACTCAGGAGCAACTGTTCTTCTTCGCGGAGAAAGCGGTACAGGTAAAGAAGTTTTCTCTCGCTTTGTGCATGAAAACAGCCCCCGCGTCAACAAAGCCTTTATTAGTGTTAACTGTGCTGCTATCCCTGAGAACCTGCTTGAAAGTGAGCTCTTTGGTCATGTAAAAGGTGCATTTTCTGGCGCTCTTGGTGATAAACCCGGCAAATTTAAGCTCGCTGATGGCGGCACGCTGCTCCTTGATGAAATTTCTGAAATGGATCTTGGCCTTCAAGCCAAGCTCCTTCGCGCTATTCAAGAGCGTGTCATTGACCCGGTAGGCTCAACAAGCAGCGTTCCTGTTGATATTCGCCTTATCGCAACAACAAACCGCGCCCTTGAAAAAGAAGTGGAAGAAGGCAAATTCCGTGAAGATTTATACTTCCGCCTTAACGTGGTTATGCTTGAAATCCCTGCCCTGCGCGAACGCCCTGGCGATATTTTACCTCTTGCTCAATTTTTTGCTGAAAAGTATGGCGAACAAAATGGCGTCAAAGGTATTAAAATTGATAAAGCAGCAGCAGATAAACTGCTTGGGTGTTACTGGAAAGGAAACGTACGCGAACTTGAAAATACAGTTCACCGCGCTGTCCTTATGATGGGCACAGACACAATAATGAACGCAGATCACATTATGATCTCGCCTATGTCGGCAAGCCGTACAGTTGAGAGCAAACCAGAGGCAAATAAAGCGCCATCTGGCAACGCGGCCGCTGGTGCTTACGCGGCTGCAGGCGGTATGTTTGAAGGGGGCACAGGCGCAAACCGCCCAGCCAGCCGCATGGTAGGCCACACCATGGAAGAAGTTGAGCGCGACCTTATTCTTTCTACCCTTAACTACTGCGAAGGTGACCGCCGCTACGCCGCAGATATCCTTGGCATTACGATTAAACAGCTGCGTGATAAACTGACACGCTACGAAACATCTCAAAGCGCTGCTGCGCAAACCAATGAGACACCAAAAGAAGCGACTTCTTAATTCTTCACAGCTATAAAACAAAAACAGCCCCAAAGGGCTGTTTCTTTTTATCGATTTCCTAAAACTTAGATATGCTTATCTTCACCTGTTTTCAGCATACGGCGCATGCGGTCGGTATAAGAGGGCTCATTCAGCATGTAGCCATCAAAATTGCTGCCGCCACATCCCGGCTTGCTGTTTGCATGGAATGGTTCATACACATAACCATAATCCTGAAAATTGTTTGGGTCTTCAGGGGTATCATGCAACAACCGTACGGCAGTATTGGCACAAATGGCCTGTTCATCCGCCCACTGCCAGCGCTCTTCCAAAAGAACGCGCGCAAGGTAACGGTTGGTGTTGCCATGGGCAAAGATCAAAATATCAGAAGCCTGACTTGCCATTACAGCGTCAAATACACTTTCAAGACGCTTAACCACGTCCATACCGCTTTCACTGCGGGTACCACGATGACCTTGCGGCGGTTTATACCAAGACATGGCATCATGCTCCACATGCTTTACAAATTCTGCATAAGCTTCTGGCCATTCTTTTTTAAGCTTTGCTGGCCCCATGCCTTCAAGTACACCAAGGCCTTGCTCGTGCAAGTCGTCCATCACTTTAATATGGCCGCCATGCAGTTTTCCGAGTCCCTGCGCGAGAAGTGTCTCAACAGCAAGTTCAGCTGTATGTTCTGCTCGGCGAAACGGGCTTGCAAGGACTTCAGGAACAAAATCCTCAAGCCAATCAAATTGGTGCGCGGCATCAAAAAAGAACCGACCAACATCGCGGCCTTGCTGCTCACCTTCATCAGTCAGCGGCAAAACCGTACATGGCATTTTGTCATAAGCCTTAATATCAACATTGCCGAGCGAACGTCCATGACGCACAATCCATACACGCTTTGTAGCGCTTTTAATCAGTTCTTGTTTCATCTTAAAAACCTCAGAAAATGGGAAGAAAGGTAGATCGTTAGCCCATTTATCTCAAACTCACCTCATTTTTGCAAGCCAAAACGCTTGGAAAAGATGTGAAAGAGAGGTATAGTTTCGGTGTTTATTTGTACAACTATTGATCAAAGAGTAAGAAGAAAACACATGTCCGAGCAGGCTAAAGGGGCAAAGACCTCTACAAATCCAAAAGACGTTTCAAGACGCAAATTTCTCACAGATATGACAACAGCTTTCGGCGTAGCTGGCGCAACATGCGCAGCCGTTCCGTTTGTAAAGTCCATGGCACCAGCTGATAACGTAAAGGCAATGGCCTCTACTGAGGTTGATATTAGCGACATCAGCGAAGGCGATACAAAAACAGTTATCTGGCGTGGACGCCCTGTATTTATTAAGCACCGTACAGGGGCTGAGATTGCTAAAGCGCGTAAAGAAGATACATCGAGCGAGCTTCTTGATCCTGCAAAAGATGAATCACGTGTTCAGAACGAAAAATGGCTTATTGCTATGGCTGTCTGCACACACCTTGGCTGTGTCCCTATGGAAGGCGGAGAGCATGATGGATGGATCTGCCCATGCCACGGGTCTCAATTTGATGCATCTGGCCGCGTACGCCGCGGACCTGCACCATCTAACCTAGATGTCCCTCCATACGAATTTCTCAATCCAACAACGATTAAAATCGGTTAGGGAGTAAATAATGAGCAAAAGCAACACACAAAAGGCGATTGAGTGGTTTGACTACCGCCTGCCGATTTTCTCTTTCATGAAACATAGCGCTGTTGAATATCCAACACCTAAAAACCTCAGCTACATGTGGAACTTCGGTTCCCTTGCTGGTATTGCACTCGTACTGCAAATTCTTACAGGAATTTTCCTTGCGATGCATTACAAGCCAGATGTAAACCTTGCGTTTGATTCTATCCAGCACATTATGCGTGATGTAAACTCTGGCTGGCTCATTCGTAACATGCACATGGTTGGTGCAAGTTTCTTCTTTATTGTAGTGTATATCCACATGGCCCGCGGCATGTACTATGGTTCATATAAAGGCCCGCGTGAAGTGCTTTGGTGGATGGGCGTCATTATCTTTTTCCTTATGATGGCAACAGCTTTCATGGGTTATGTACTTCCTTGGGGGCAAATGAGCTTTTGGGGCGCAACCGTAATTACTAACCTGCTTTCTGTTATCCCATTTGTGGGTGAGCATGTTGTGATATGGCTTTGGGGTGGTTACAGCGTAGGCGATGCGACGCTTAACCGCTTCTTCTCACTGCATTACTTGCTTCCATTTGTTATTTTTGCAGTCGTGTTCTTGCACCTTTGGGCACTGCATACGCACAAATCAAACAACCCAGTGGGCATTGACCTGAAAAAGGATACGGACTTTATTCCATTCCACCCTTATTACACCATTAAAGATATTTTTGGCCTTGGGGTTTACCTCATTCCATTTACGTTTATGGTTTGCTACGCACCTGAGTATCTGGGCCACCCAGATAACTACATCCCAGCGGATCCAATGGTGACGCCTGCGCATATTGTGCCTGAATGGTACTTCCTACCATTTTACGCCATTTTGCGTGCAGTACCTGATAAGCTATTTGGTGTTATTGCTATGGTTGCTGCCATTGCGATTCTATTTGTACTCCCTTGGCTAGATAGCTCTAAAGTACGTAGTGCGCGCTTCCGCCCACTTTTCCGCCCTCTACTTATTCTGTTCTTTGCGAACATGTTTGTACTCGGCTGGGTTGGCGCTAAACCACCAGAAGGCATTTACATTACAATTGGACGCCTTGCGACATTTTATCACTTTGCATTCTTCTTAATTTTGCCTCTTGTTGGCATGTTTGAAAAACCAAAACCAGTACCAAAAAGCTTGTAAGAGTAAGGGAAATAAACACATGAAAACACTATTTACACTCGCTCTTGCAACGCTTATCCCTGCGATGTCTTTCGCAGCTGGCGGCGGTGCGGCACCTGTTGAACAAGACTGGTCTTTTAAAGGCATTACACCTGATTGGGATAAAGAACAACTACTACGCGGTTATACTGTTGCCACGCAAGTTTGTATGTCTTGCCACAGTTTTAAGTACATCTCTCACCGTAATTTGATGAAAGCTAAGTTCACGGAAGCTGATGTTAAAGCTCTTGCAGCTGATATGGACCTTGGTATTAACGATAAGCTTATCTCTCAGCTCACAGCAGAAGATGCAAAAGCGGTTTATGGTAAAAGTATTCCGGATCTTTCTCTTATGAACAAAGCCCGCGGTAATGGTGCAGATTACGTATTTGCACTTCTTACAGGCTATGAAGATGGTGTACCTGCAAAGTACGCTCATGACTTTGAAAACGGCCTACCTGATGGCGGTTACTTTAACCATGCTTTCCCAGGTCATGTGATTGCTATGCCTCAGCCGTTAAACGACGACCAAGTGGAATACCGCGATGGTACAAGCGCAACTGTTGAGCAGATGGCAAAAGATGTCACTTACTTCATGCAGTGGACAGCAGAGCCAGAACTTCTTGCCCGCAAAAAACTTGGCGTTTACATCATGCTTTACCTGTTTATCTTTACAGCGCTTGCTTACGCGCTTAAGCGTCAAATTTGGAAGGATGTGCACTAAGCATGGCAAGCACAAAAAAAGGACTACGCATTGCGCCAGGGAGTACAAGGTACAAACTGGCGCAATTTGCTTTAAAGCTCATATTTAAACGTGATTGGCATTACATTAGCCCATGGGAGCACTTTAGTGTTTCTGCTGGAGTGATTATGATTCATGGCGACAAAATGATGCTCGCAACCCGTAAAGGTGTTGAAAAATCAGGGAGCCTCTGGTTTGCGGGCGGTCATATTGATGCTGGCGATACCTCAGTAGAAGCTGGCGCCACGCGAGAAGTTTATGAAGAGTGCTCTATTAAAATAGATAAGACTAAGCTTAACCATGACACCATGGTACAAATGAAGCTCATTGAAAATCAACAATACTTTGAACAAGCTGATGTTTCTCACATTGCTTTTGATTATGTTTACCTCCTTTCAGGGCATGAAGTATCTCAGTTAAAAGATAGCACCGAAATGGTCGGTTGGGCTTTTTATACTGAAGACGAGGTAAGTACGCTTGTGATCGAAGGGCGCCTTGCAAACCATGATATCTTACCAACCATTAAAAAAGCCTTTAAATACGCGAGAGAGCATGAGGACTGTTAAGAAAAATACATTTCTTGGCCTTGGCATGTTTCCTGATGATATTCAAGAAGCTCTTATAGAGGCTCAACATATTATTTCTTGCAGTGTCCCCTCTCACCTTTGGGAAAACATGACCCTTACCGCAGATCACAACCTGCACATCACCCTCAAATTTATGGGATACCAAACACGCTTTGATTTGAATGACGTACATTCACATCTAGAAAAATCGCGTTTTCAACCCTTCCCTCTCGCCCTTAAAAAGTTTGGATATTTTACAGTTAAAAACCAAACTTACATTTGGGCTGGCGTAAAGCACAGCGATGCGCTGATAAGCTTTCAAAACAATCTCGATAAGATTGTAGAGCAGCACCTCGGCATGCCTCTTAAAGGCACTTATACGCCCCATATCACACTTATGCGCCTTAAAGGCGCCAGCGAGGACGATGTGAAGGGCATCATGCAAAAGCTACCGCACATGCCAGAGCTCACATTTACGCCTTCTAAATACTATCTGTATCAAACAGAGAATGACGCAAATGGCCATAAAGTATACCTACCTGTTGAACGGTATGGGTTTAGGTGAGCTGGTCCTTTGATCTATCTTCGCAGATTACGAAAATGCCATGTTTATAAGCAGCATGCTTGCCAATAACTGCTTTTTTTATATTTAGCTTGAGCTATTCGCTTCGCTCTCTACCAGGCGACACACGGATGCATCTCCATGCTTCACGAGCACACCTGTGCAAGTCGTAGCCCTGAGGGGGCTACGGCGAAACCAAGCAGATATAGACACGCTGGCGCAGCGTGGCTATTCAAAGATGCGCTTGGTTTTAAGATATACACGGCGGCAGGTTTTGTTTTGCAAATTTTATATTTGAAAAAGAAAAGATGGAGAGCCGTGAGTAAAAAAAGACCGAGAGCAAGCAACTGTCAGGAAATTGTTGATTATTTACTTTCCCTCCCCTATATAAAGAATTAATTGGTAGAGCTAATGTTTATTTTTTGGCTTTACCGCCAACCTGTGAACCGTTTTACCATCTTATAGCCCTATGGAGGGTCTCTCTTGTGTGTATCTATTCCATCATTTGGGATGCACTCGGTGATTTATATTGAAAAGGATATCACCAATGCTTAAATCTATCGCAAAAATCGCCGCCGTCATCACCTTGGCTCTGAGCGTTGCTGTTCCTGCTTCTGCAGGTTCATTGGCATCTCAGGGTCTGGCCGACCCAGTGGTTGTGCACTGCGACGACGCAGCCAAAAACACCGTCAAGGTTCACAAACCTGCTGGTGGTCGCCGCTGCATCATTGACTTCGTTCAAGCCGACATCGACTGGCTCTACAGCCTGCCGCCGTCCAATGAAGATGTCAAAACCTACATTGGTGCTTACCTGAAAGGTAAGTTCTGTGCCATTCCCGCAAAATGGGATGCACGTCGTGCCAAAGGCCTTCGCGCCTTCCAGGTTCCTTCGGTTTATCCGTGGGACAAAAAATGCGGCAGCAATGCGGCAGCTCTGGTTCGTAGCGCGCGCTAAAATCGATTTGTTGGGCGTGAGAAATCTCGCCCAACTTGCCCCCATCCTTTTTGGGGGCTTTTTTGTGGGGGAAGCGTTTTGAAAAGCAGCGCAGCGCGCTATTTTAATTGTTTTAACCCGCCCTAAATGCCTTAGCATTTAGGCTCTTCTCATCACCTGCACTCTAACAGACCAATACTGAGGCATAACAATAAAATAGCCGCCCCTAAGGGCGGCTATTTTATGAGTCGATTTAAGCGTCCTGCGTATCCTTTAACTTTTTAAAGTATCCGCGCTTAGCAAAGTATAAAGCCTGCTTAATCACCTGATGGTTTTTAGTCATAAAGGAATGGGATAACGGCAAAATGGTATGCTGATGCCCCACGTGGAGCTTTGTGCTTTCCACACTCACGACACCATCATTCGGTTTTTCTACAATATGCTTACCCAAAAAAAGGTCTGAAGCTTTATTTCCAGCAATGACGCCGTAAATAATACCTTCAGGCAAATGCCATTTTTCAGCAAGCGGCGCTTTCAGGCCAAGCGTACGGGCTGTTTCTCCATATAACTTTGCATAAATATTTCTCAAAAGTGGCACACGTTCAACAAAGTCTACAATCTCTGTACCTTTATTGGGTGTTGCAATCATCAGCACTTTATTAATACGCTGGTCAACCTCACTCCCTGCAAGATAAGCACGCACCAAAAGGCCACCCATTGAATAGCCAACCAGAATAATTTCTTCTGCTGTACTGGCCTCAATTTCGGGCTTTAAATAGTGCGTCGCTAGCTCTTCAATAGAAGACACCTTGGACGGGTAGTCTAAGTTTGTAACCTTAAACCCTGCTTTTTTATAAGCCCTTTCCATCGTACCGAGATGAGAGTGGCGCTTAAATAGGCCATGCAAAAGAATCACATGAATATGTGAACGTTTTTTCCTTTTAGGCATGAAGCCCTCCTGTTAGAAATGCCCTTTATGTACAAAGCGAAGACTGGCTTTGATAACTTTACGGCTTTGCGGCATCAGCATGTGGCTGACAGGTAGCACAGTATGTTCATGCTTTATTGGAAGCTTGGTGTTTTCCACCGTTACTTTACCATCATTTGGCCCAGGCAAAATGAAAAGGCTTGAAACAGGGTCAACTGTCAGCGTACCAGCAATCACGCCATAGGTGATGTTTTCAGGAAGTTTCCAATCCTTTGCTACGCCGTCAAGTGTACCAAGCTGCTGGCCTGCAATACCAAACCCTTTTTCATACAGAGCATCAAGCACAGGTGTATCTTTCAGGAAGTCTGTAATTTCAGAACCGCCATTTGGCGTACCCAGCATGAGCACCTTTTCAACGCGGCTATCAACCTCGCCTGCAAGGTAAGAGCGAATCAAAAGGCCACCCATAGAGTAACCAATAAGAATAATATTTTCAGCTTCGCTCTTATCGACAACAGGGCGAAGAAATTTTTCTGAAAGTTCTTCAATAGTCATCTTGGTGCTTGGATAGTCTATATTAGAAACGATATAGCCTTTTCTTTTAAAGGCTTTCTCCATCCAGCGCATATGTGAATCACTCCGCAAAATGCCATGTAGCATAATTACGTGTGTGTTTTTGGCTTCTTTAGGTTTTCCCCAAAGCATGTCTGAGTCCCCCCAGCTAAAAAGTGAAAAAGATAGTGTTTGCATTAGACTTAACACAGCTACTTTTCCAAATAAATTCTTTTTCATGTTTTGCCTTTTTATTCTTTGCTTTACGCTCTTATTTTTTCATTCGTTTCACTGCTTCAAAAAACAATAGCTCGCAAAGTCGCATCTTGGTTTAAAGCTCCGGGGCTTTTGGCTCCGCATTGCTACGCACCCGTACAGGCCAGATCCGGAGAGATGGGCAGACAGAGAAAGCTTTATGCTAAGACTATAGCTTGTGAGAAATTTCATTTTTACAAATTTTATATTTGTAAAAATGAAAGACCGAGAACAAGCAAAAGATATATAGCGGTATGTATTCCATGTACATAAGCTAAGCTCTGCAGTGTATAAAGGATTTGCAGGTCCTATTAGGCGTATATTTTAAACGTTAAACTTAAAGTGAAGAACGTCCCCGTCTTTCACAATATACTCTTTACCTTCCATACGGAACTTCCCTGCTTCTTTGGCTGCTGCTTCTCCGCCAAGAGTCACAAAGTCATCATAAGCCACTGTTTCGGCTTTAATGAAGCCTTTTTCAAAGTCTGTATGAATAACACCAGCGGCCTGCGGCGCTGTGCTACCTTCACGCACGGTCCAGGCGCGCACTTCTTTTACGCCAGCTGTAAAGTACGTCATAAGACCAAGAAGGTCATAACCAGCGCGAATCACACGGGCAAGGCCTGCTTCATCAAGGCCAAGGCTTTCCAAAAACTCTGATTTTTCTTCATGAGAGAGACCAACAAGTTCGGCTTCAATAGCAGCAGATACAACAACGGCATTTGCGTCATGCTTTTTGGCATACGCCATAACAGCTTCGCTGTGCGCGTTACCTGTAGCTACATTGTCTTCTTCTACGTTACAGATAAAGAAGATTGGTTTTGTTGTTAAAAGAGTAAGTTGGGCTGCAACAGGCTCTTCATCTGAAGTTGGCTCAACGATGCGCGCCATGTTACCATCTTCAAGAGCTTGCTTATATTTTGTGAGTAAGCTAATACGAATTTTCGCGTCTTTATCGCCGCTTTTTGCGCGCTTGGCATCTTTTTCAATCATTTTATCGACGCTGGCAAGGTCAGCAAGCATCAGTTCTGTGTGAATCACATCAATATCGCTTACAGGGTCAACTTTATCTGAAACGTGTGTAATGTTGTCATCTTCAAAGCAACGTACAACATGGGCAATGGCGTCCACTTCACGAATATTAGCCAAAAATTGGTTCCCAAGGCCTTCACCTTGGCTAGCGCCAGCAACAAGGCCAGCAATATCTACAAATTCAATATGCGTTGGGATTGTTTTTTGAGGATTTACAATGCCTTCAAGTACATCAAGGCGGCTATCAGGGACAGCCACTGTGCCCACATTTGGCTCAATTGTACAAAATGGGTAGTTTGCAGCTTCGGCTGCAGCGCTTTCTGTCAGCGCGTTAAAAAGTGTTGATTTCCCTACGTTTGGCAGGCCAACAATTCCACATTTAAATCCCATATCTTTACCCTATCTTACGCATGTTATTGTGTGTACTTGATTTATTTACAGGAAAGCCTTGTAAAAAGCAATGAAACACCTTACATCAAGAGCATGGAAAACACATTACACATACTCGATACATCCCCAAAGCGCCTGAAAGAGGCGTTTGAGGCTGCAGGACTTAAAAAATTTAGAGCCACCCAAGTACGCGAATGGGTGATGGATAAGGGTATCATTGACCCTGAACAAATGAGCAATCTTTCTAAGGATGACCGCGTTAAAGTG
>JAPKEQ010000133.1 GCA_028821995.1 Alphaproteobacteria bacterium | reverse complement strand
AGTTCCCTACAGCGGTAGAACGTGCCACAGGCACAATCCCGCTTCTTCCTCCTCATATGGAAGACCTTATGGACAAAGAAGAAATTTATGAAACGCTGCCAAATGATGTTGAGGCTGTAAAGCAATACATCCTCGATCGTTACTCAGCATAAATTAAAAACATTCAAAGCTCTTTATATGTTTTGTAAAAGGATAAATTATGACCTTTAAGGCACACACTCTCTCTAATGGCCTCACTGTTGGCTGCGATCACATTCCGCACGTAGAAACTGTCAGCATTGGCGTTTACACTTCCGTTGGCTCTCGCTTTGAAGCAAACACCGCGCAAAACGGCATTGCACACTTTTTAGAGCATATGGCTTTTAAAGGCACAACCACCCGCAGCGCAGAAGATATCTCTCGTGAAATTGAAGATGTTGGCGGCTACATGAACGCTTTCACAAGCCGTGAATCTACGGCGTATTACATTCGCGTCCTTAAAGAAGACCTGCCACTTGCAGTGGACATCCTCTCAGACATCATGCTCAACAGCACTTTTGTTCAAGAAGAAATTGAGCGGGAGCGCGGTGTTATTCTGCAAGAAATTGGCATGTATAATGATACACCTGATGATGCTGTATTCGAAAACTTTCAAACACTTGCCTTTCCAGATCAACCGCTCGGCCGGAATATTTTAGGGACTGTCCAAACAGTTTCAGATATGAGCCGCACTGATTTTATAGATTTTACAGGGGCTCATTACCACACAGGAAATATGCTTATATCTGCTGCAGGTAATATCTCTCCTGATGACCTTATGCCCCTACTAGAGGAAAAATTCCAAGCATTACCGCAAGGTAAAAAATCATCCTTTGACGCTGCCAGCTACAAAGGCGGCACAAAAACAGAGCGCCGCGACCTTGAGCAAGCCAATGTTGTTTTAGGTTACCAAGGACAAGCACGCGGTACAAACGAAGCTCTTGCGCTAGATATTTGGACCAATGCGGTTGGCGGCGGCATGGCCACACCACTCTTTCAAGAAGTGCGTGAAAAACGCGGGCTTGTTTACAGCGTCTATGCCTTTAGCAGCGGCTTTAGTGATACAGGCCTATTTGGCGTCTATGCCGGCTGCGGTGAAAACAATGTTAATGAAGTGCTCTCTGTTACGAGAGACGTTCTTGCGGACCAGTCTGAAAATCTCACAGAAGAAGGCTTTAACCGTGCAAAAACACAAATGCGTGCCGGCCTTCGTATGAGCCTTGAGAGCATAGAAAGTCGTATGAATCGCATTGCATCTAGTTATTTTGTGCATGGTAAATACCGTACAATGGAGCAAATTTTAGCATCTATCGATGCCGTCACCATGGATGACGCGATGGCTGCGGCAAAACACATGCTTAAAACACCTGAAACACTTTCACTGCTTGGCGCCATTTCCTAAAGATCTCTTGACTTCGTATACGTTCCTCTTTATATCAAGGAGGAACGTATATCTTTCTCTTCCCTCTTTTTCTCTTTGCTCAAGGAGCCTCCCATGTTTGGAGATAAACTCAAGAACCTCAAAGATGCTGCTGGTAAAGTTGCTGCAACTGCGACTGAGACAATCAGCTCAACCGATGCCGTCAGCGCCCTGACTAAAGCCATTCCCACAGAGAAGCTCAATACCTTTGCAGCCTCTTGCAAAGACATGCTGCCAGACGCACCGGAAGCATCTGACATTCTGGATACCCTGCCAAAAATGCACAGCTCCCTGAAAACATTTCAAGGTAGCAACCCTGCCATTGGCGCTGGTGTGACAATGGCGAGCACCTTTGTGCGTGGCCGTATTGAAGCGGACCCGCTCCGCGGCGGCCTGCTCAACATGGCTGAAGAACACGGTAGTGCTGCTTTCGGTGAATTTTTGACAGACATGCAAGATGATGATCTCATTATGCTTGTGATCCTGTTGATCATTCTGTTTTTGGTGCCCAATCCATTCTCAGATATTCTAAATGCCATTGGCCTTGCTGGGGATATGACAAACCTTTTGTCCTTCCTTGGCTAGCATCCTAGGTTTCAAGTTTTTTGGTGATTTTTTCACCGCGATTCAAGTTCTAAGGAGATACACTTGTCAAAACTCAAACGCTTTGGCCGCTTTATTAAAGGTACGGCAGGAAAAGTTGTTGGCGGCGCCACTGGCGCTGCTAAGGGCGGCGCTAAAAAGGTTGGCAATGCAGGCAAGGCAGCCAAAAAGCCTGCTGAAAAACTTGCCAAAGGCGCTGCTAAAGCTGCCAAACATGCGGTACCGCTTGTTGGAGCACCCCTTGATAAACCTCCAGAACCTGCTATTCAAGCTGCT
>JAPKEQ010000004.1 GCA_028821995.1 Alphaproteobacteria bacterium | reverse complement strand
AAACACATGAGGAATACTGCGTTGGATAATAAGAAAAAAAGCGACGAGCTTAAAAAAGACCTGACTTGGAAACACTTTAAACACGAAGATAAAAAACTCATCATTGGGTTTATTGTTATTCCTGTTGTTTTTATCACTCTTCTTTTAGGACTTGCACTGCTTAACCTTTAACAGGTATTATAAAAGGCAGATTATCAATCTGCTTCTTATCTTTTTCTCTGGAGGTTTCCCCTCATGAAAGACCTGCCCCATAGCGCGGCTGGCCTAAGCGATGGTGCCATTCGTGCTCTTCTCAAATTCAAGGAAACATACGCGGCGTACCAAATTCAAAAAATTGACAGTGGTTTATCTTATCCGCTTTTAGTGCGCATTTTGGGTGTATCCCTTGATCACTACAAGCGTGCGAAAGGTACACCTGAAGCCCTGTTTCAGACCCTTTTTTCTGGCGCACATATTGACCTTGTTCTGTCTCGTCTAAACCATGAGGCAAACGCAACCCTATCCAGTGCTAAAGGCCTTAAAAAAAGTGCCTATCTGCAAGCTTTGCACAAGGATTACTGCTTTTTAGATGCGCTGAAAGATTTCCTTAAACCACTGGTGCGTCATGTGCCATCTTATGATCCATGGCATCCACCACAATAACTTTTTTTTCCTTTAACAGGAGGTTCCAATGGGAGACAGCTGCGACCCTAACAACTGTGCCCGCTGCGATAAATACGCAGCCAAAATTGCAAGCTTTAAAGAGGATATCTCTAAAGCGCCGCATTTTAATGAGAGCGAGCGACAGCAGATGCTGGCCTTGTTTGACTTTTTAAACACAAACAGACAGCGCTCTGTTGTGCGTGGTTATGCTTTGTTTCAAAAGCTCAAAGATGAGCGCGATCTCAGTGTAACTGTGCGAAAAAAAATAAAAGAAGCCAAAGACTACCAAGCCTTTGCTGCCTTTTATAAAACCGCTCGCTAAATCGATTCCTAAAAGCCCCGCAGTTGCGGGGCTTTTTGCATGCATCATCGCATAAAAATTACTTACTAAATCTCACAAAACGCACCACGTTTTGGTGGTTCACTTCAAGGGGGGATTCATCCAAAGTACCGCTTTGCTCTTCTAAGGCATCCATATAAATTTCCGCAACAATATCAGCTTCTTTTTCTGGAGCGAGAGAAACCTTTTGGCGGGCAGCTTCTTCTTTCACATCTCTCAAGGACTCAATAAGAAGGCTACGATCAATATCACCTTTTCTATCCGCACTGAGCATTGGCCCCTGCCCGCTCAGTATCCAATCCGTACTAAAACCGTTATTAAAGAGAGCTTCTAGCACATCAAACGTAGGGGTACGATTGCCACTTTCAAACTCTTGCCAGCTTCTGTAGCTTCTATATCCAAGACGCGCAGCAAGCTGGGCCTGTGTAAGCCCAAGGGAGGTTCTTATCGCTTTAAGCCTCGTTGTAATCGTTAATTTTGGTGTTTCCATTATAAAAAATTCCATCTTGTAATTCAGCACAAACCATTGATTTTAAATAGGTTGTAAATCAATTTCCATATGAGAACCCCATAAACGAAAAATATTTCCGTTGCAAAGGCACACATTATAATGCTTTATACACACATATTGTTATTATTGGTCGCTCTTACAAGGGCAAAGCAACAAAATATGTGTATAGAATACAGAAAATGTTAGTAAATAGGCAAGATTTTTCTCTCTCCATTAAACAAGAGAACGAGAAAACATATATAAATCAACGAGATGATTTCTCTTGGTGTGCATCTTCCCTCTCCTTTTTTGAAGGATTAACTTATATTGGAGACGCAAACGACCCTTTTAGCTCTTGGTGGTTTAACAGGGAAACAGGCAAAGCCTACCGTGTTCGCAACACAGAATCCTCTGTAAAACTTAATATTTTAGAAACTTGCTCTCTTAAAAATTTCAAAGATTCTCCCTACACACATGTTTTGTGTCACCTACAAGATTTTGAGCAAAATGGGGAATAAAAAACGTATGTTCTTGCAATCTTGCCCCAAAATTGTATACTGCGCAAATATACCTATCTATCTTTCCCCCGTTTATAAGGGAGATGACCATGCAGGTCCTTCTATTTATTTACACGGCGCTGGAGATATTTTCACTTTTCCTACCAGAAGCTCTCATGCTTTTGGTTTTTCTCTCAAGCATCGGATATATATATACCGCAGTCCTAACTTTTCGCGATATGCGCAAAGGTGCATGGAAAATAGCCATCAAAAATGCGCTGGTTATCGGTTTATCTGTATATCTTGTCTTTCAAACACAAGATATGTACCAACAAGCTCTTGGATTGCTCATAGCAAGCTTTCTCTGCATCAACGCAGTAGAGCAGTTCACATTCATGATGACACACCCCAAAACCTTCAAAAGAGGCCTTCTGGAGAGCCTGCTTGCACTGGTATTTTACTGGCCGCTCAGGTTTGCGTGGCTCATCATTATGGCAGAAATTTTGATTCGCCTGTTTATAGGATCAAACGAGCCTCCAAGCATGATGGCGTAGCTATCCCCTTGACATCGCTTCCTTGCAGACTATATGTAAGGAAGAGACTCAATCTTCACCCTTTTTGTTTTATTATCAACGAGGCCCCATATGTGGGATTTCATCCAACAAAATTGGCAATGGGTAACACACCTTCCCCTCTCTGCCATTCTCAATATTGTTGGGTTCATGGGAGTCTGCATGGCGTACACAATCGCCTACAACAGATTCAAGCATCGCGGCCGCATTATCTTGGTGATCTTCACTGTGGTTGTGGTCTTTGTCGCTATCACAGATGCCTTGTTTCCAGAAGTTTACCTATTAGGCTTCTTGCAACTGCCGCTTATCCTCAGCTTCAACACGCTGATGATTCACGGTATTATGGCGCGCTACAGCGTTACTATTTTGCGTTTTTTGGAAAAATTTCCACTTATCGCAAAGCTTGGCATCCTCCAAAACACATCGCTCTTTATCATAAAAGTGCTTTGCGTTGCGCTCGCTCTCCCCATGACCCTATGGTTTGCAACCACCATTCTTTTGGTGCTGTACTTTGCCGTTCAAGGCTTCAAGCAAACCCGCAAAAAACAGGAGGAAGAGGAAGACATAGCCTCAAACTCCGAAACTCCATAACCCTTTTTACAAGGAACTTACCTCATCATGAACCTCACAGCTTTCGAGATATGGACCATAATAGCCATAATGGGATTTTTTCTCCCGGCAGTTTTTGGTTTTGTCACTGGCATTGTGCAAGGCATCAGAACAAGCCAAAAGTACCTGACATGGGCAAGCGCCCTGTTTGGTATTGGCGGCCTGCTGATTTTTGGCGCGATCCCCGAGATCAACACCATCACATTCATTGCCATGCTCATTTGCATGGCCGCCCTCAATGCCATTTGGGTGCGTTATGCTCTCTGGTGCATTGTGCAGCGCTACATGCCAGAAAACTTGGCAAAAAGCGCATGGATAGCAGTGGCCAGCACAGGTTGCCTCTACGCTCTCAGCGTTTACGCATCACTGCAATTTATAATTCACTTCCCCTAAGCGCAATCGATTTTCACGTCCCGTCTGCTTTGCAGATGGGGCGTGTTTTTGTGCGTAAAGGTATGGGAGAGCGGGCATTTTTTTTCGCAGAAAACCAAATACGGGAAGCTTATTAAAGTGAACAATAACAACCTCACCATTTGGATGCCTCTTTACGTTGGCGATTACCTACGCGACACCCGTCACTTTAACGTGCAAGAACACGGCGCTTACATGCTGCTACTTATGGCGCATTGGGTACGCGGAGAGGACGGCATTCCCAATAGCAACAAGCGCCTTGCTTTTATGGCCAGTTGCACCCCTGCACAGTGGGCAAAAATCCGCCCAACGCTTGAGCCGCTCTTTACCGTAAGCGATGCCGCATGGCGCCATCCTAGGCTCATGGTAGAAATTGAAAAGCGCGCGCAAAAGAGCGCTGCCGCACGTAAAAACGCCCTTAAACGTTGGAACAAAACGGAGGACTCCCATGAAACCAAACCAAGTTACACAGCCCCTAAAACCTCCATGCAAAGCGTCACTCACGCATGGACTGCCGGTGCCTGTGATGCGGTTCGTAAACGCACACGAGGCCTGTGACATGATTTCTGCGCCTAAGGAATATTTAGCCGTACAGGATGTTGCGCGCCGTCTATCTCAAGAAGACTGGCAGGCCATAAGCCATGCACTCAAACTTACGCATACTGCGCTGCGTGAAGGTGACCCAGAGCGCACCATGGGGCGCATTATGGCTTTGCTGGCGCACTTCTTTATTACGCCGCTCCCAGAAAAGCTGCACAGCGCCGTATTTAATGACTGGCTTATGATGCTAGAGCCTTTTCCGAGCTGGGCGGTGGAATCTGCCTGCACAAGCTGGCTAAAATACCAAAGCAAAAAGCCTTTTCCAAGAGATATTCTTACACGCGTGCGGGAGGAGATACTTCCCTACACACGCCTAAGAGACGCCCTCAACTTACTGTTTCAACACCAACCAAACCACCTCAAACAAGGAGCAAAATAATGAAAGCCCAAATCAAAAAAACAGCCCCTAAAAAAATCATCATCAAAGTGCCCCTCACCGACCCTAAATACGACGGCTATATTACAGGCCTGGTCAAAGGCGGCGGCAAACATATGGTCGATAGCAGCGAGACTTCTCAGCTGGAAGGCTTTACGCTGTTTAAGCAGCGCATGCCAGAGTTTAACTTTGTCACCTGCCTGACAGAAGAAGTGGTTAAGCTGACTAAACACACAACCTTTTGGACGCAAGACGGCATGGCCGTAACAGGTCAAAACGGCAAAGACCTCGCCCTTGACGTAGACCTGTTTGCCCTCACCCATATGTTTAGCGATAAACGCGGCCCCGCAGACCCTAAAGTCTTTTATGGCAAAGGCAAAAAGACCCATATTAAAAACCGCATCGATGCCTTTTTAGGGCAGGAGCATTTACAGGTGCTAGAGGTTGAAACAACCCCAAGTGAGATTCATAGAAAGCATGTAAACGGTCGCCCTATGACCTTCCCGCTGGTAGACGGCGTGCCGCAAATTATTCATAAGAGCGGTGATGACCTCATTGATACGCGCTTCCTTTGGGGCATGGACCCACTGAGCGTGCCGCTCAAAGAGTTCTTTGCTTACGATGAAGGCGCAGGAGAATTTAAGCAGGATGAGTGGGTGTGAGCTAAATAAACGCCTTGCCTACATACCCACGCCATGGTATACAAAGAAAAATCTCATCTTCTTTCCTTTTCCTTTCACAACAATGGAGTATCCCTCGTGAAAAAAATCCTTCTTGCAGCCGTATGTGCACTTGGCATGGCTGGCGCAGTATCTGCTGAAACGATTGCCCTGGACACAACAGAGCTGAATACAAACGGTGATCGCCATGGTGATTTTCATTATAGCGTTACGGTCAATACTTTGACTCAAAACGTCTGCGAAATTACGCTTACAAGAGATACCAATCGCGGTATATCGCAAACCTGTGAGCGTTTTCAGGACCTGCCAGACTACGTACAAGGTAACATTTTAGTTGCACTGGAAGCCACAGGCAACCCTTGGCGCCCCACCGTTCCTGAAACATGGAAAGATGAAGCAAGAGACCTGGGTGCAGCGGCCGGAAACGCCGCAAGCCGCGCAGGCAAAGCTCTTAAAGATTGGGCAAACCGCAACAACTAAAAAACGATTTAAAAGCCCCTCCGCACGGAGGGGCTTTTTGCATGCAGAACACACAAAAAAGGCTGCCAAAGGCAGCCTTTTAATTTTTCGATCAATCACCATCAGGGCGGTTTGCAATATCATCCATGCGCTCTTGCAGGCTCTTAGAACCTTTTTTCATTTTATGACGCGTCTTTTTTTGAGTCACTCTAAAAGAGTCATAGATGCGCAAATAAAACGGCAAATAGCCTTTTGCCTCACCTTTACGCCCAACAAGAATCATTGGCCACACCCATGGACCTGTTGCGTAAACAATCCACATAATCACACCAAGGCAGGTTCCCTCAATAGGAATAAAATTGTTCAACACTGCCATGAGAAGAAATATGCCAATAACATAGGCTATCCCTAACATGCCAGAGATCACACCATCCCAAACACTTTCCCAAATGCATTTTGTTCGCAGTGATGGCCTTTCTTCGTCAGCAAAGAAAATCTCCCGTCCATAAGACAAAAAACCCATAGCAATAGCGGTAATAAGCGACATGACAACCATAGAGTTCACAATTGCAGGGTCACCGTTAGAGTTACTGATAAACAACAATGGCAAAGCGTAAATAGCCATGCCAATGAAAGTACCCAAAAACATGCCAGGTTCTTTCAGGTGCCAAGATAGACTTCCAGCAGCAACGCGCTTCCAGAAATTTACAAGAGACGGTTTTTGAGTTTGCATGAGAGTCACCTCCGTTACATGCAGAAAACAGAAATAAAGATTTAAATTAACTGCAATATACACAAAAAACTTAATGTATACAACAGCTTTATAGAAATAAAATCTAGCGGCTTTTAGGGAATTTTGTTAAGATTAATGCAAGGGAATTTTGAGACAGGAAGAACAAAAAATATATGTGCGGACTCGCTGGATTTGTAGGCTCGTTTGAGCCATCACTACTAAAAAACATGACCGATGCCATTGCCCACCGTGGGCCTGACGGTGAAGGCCACTGGATTGACGGTATGCAAGGCGTAGGCCTTGGGCATAGACGACTCTCTATTATTGACCTTTCAGAGGCTGCATCACAACCTATGTCTGCCGTTCGTAACCGCTACATGGTGGTGTTCAACGGCGAAATTTATAACTATAAAACGCTCGCTGCAGACCTTAAACGCCGCGGCTATCAGTTCAACGAAAAATCTGACACAGCCATTCTTGGCCCCCTTTACGATAGCTATGGCCCTGGCATGCTCAACAAGCTTAACGGCATTTTCTCTATTGCCATTTGGGATAGAAAAGACCAAACCCTATTTGTTGCCCGTGACCACCTTGGTATTAAGCCACTTTATTATGCCCTGTGCGAAAAAGGGCTACTGTTTGCCAGTGAAATGAAAGCGCTTCTGCAACATGAAGCTCTGCCCCGTAGCATGAACCCAACAGCGATGTTTAACAGCCTGACATACCTTTGGAGCGCAGGTGAGGACACAATGTTTGGGGACGTCAAAAAACTTCTGCCCGGCCATTACATGCTATATAGCGAAGAAGGCCTGCGCGTAAAAACATGGTACACGCCGCCCATGCCTGAACTGGATAAAAAAGGCCAACCAATTTACGATAAATCCCTTAAACCTGTACATTTGTTAGACCTATTTGATGATGTGGTACGCGATCAGCTGGTTGCAGATGTGCCTGTTGGTGCATTTCTTTCTGGCGGCGTAGATAGTAGCGCTATTGTGGCCAGCATCATGGCGCAGGATAAACGCCCACTCAAAACATTTTGCATTGGCTTTGATGATGCTCGCTTTAAAAAAGAAGGCTTTAGCGACGACAGCGAATACGCCCGTATTGTGGCCAAACACACAGGCGCCATACTAGAGCATGTCACAGCCGAATCAAACGGTATGAAACACCTGAGCGAAATGGTTTATGCACTCGATGAGCCGCAAGCTGACCCTGCCCCTCTCTACGTTGCTGCTATCTCTAAAAAAGCGCGTGAACATAACATTAAGGTGCTGATGGGCGGCACAGGCGGAGATGATATTTTTAGCGGATACCGCCGTCACCAAGCGATTATGCTTATGCAAGCCTTAGAAGGCATGCCAAGCGGTATGAAGGGCGCGATGTCTACTGGCCTTGGACTTATCCAGGCCCCAAGCTTCATGAAACGCCGCGCAGAACGCCTACGTTATATTCTGGGCAACAACATTCAAGATGCCATGCTAAGCGCTTTCCATAGCACCCCAGCAGGTATGACACTCAGCCTGCTTAGCGATGACATGAAAAAAGAATTTGCAAACTATAATGGCGGCTACCTAAACGAGGTACGTCAAATGAGCATTCCATCTAGCCTTGATAGCATGGGAGATAGCACACCTCTTAGCGCGCAACATCCGCTGAACCAAATGCTCTTTATGGAACAACACGGTTTCTTACCGGACCATAACCTCAATTACACAGACAAGCTGGGCATGGCTGAAGGCGTTGAAATTCGTGTACCTTTCCTAGACCCGCGCCTTCTCAGCTTTGCGGCCAAGCTTCCAATAAACCAAAAATGTAATGGCAAGCGCGCCAAGATTATGCTGAAAAAAGCCATGGAGCCTCGCCTCCCGAAAAAGGTTCTCTACCGCTCTAAAGCTGGTTTTGGGGCCCCTGTACGCAGCTGGATTGTTGACGATAACGCAGATATGGTGCGCGATATTCTAATGGGCCAAAAGGCACACGCGCGCGGCTGGTACGATGTAAATGGCATTGAAGAACTCTTTAACGCCACAAAAGCAGGCAAAGTAGACGGCGCTTATACGCTTCTGTCTCTGCTCACAGTAGAACTTTGGGCGCAGCAGTTTATGGATAGTAGCGTGCCAAAGAAGATGGTAGCTTAAGAAGGGCGAGCGATGCCACAAGCAAAAAGAAAAGCAGAAAAAGCATTTCTTTTTGACAGCCTATCCCCTTCCTTCTATATCTAAAGCCATATAAACTCTCTTCTTACCATTTTATATGTGGAGCTATCTTCATGCCCAATATCTGGATATGGGTGCTATGGAGAAAAATCTCCATGCCTCTTCACCTTGGCTTTATCCTTTGGCTCACCATCACTTTGTTTATATCTCTGCCTTTGCTTTATGCAGCAGCTGTTTTATTCTCTCTGCCCTTTTTGTGGTTTATCCTTCATGCAAGCTGCTACGCATATGAGATGTTTTTGTACCGCTACTTGGATTCTCTCACGTGCAACTTGCATAGCTGGAGCGTTCTTGCTAAGTGGCTCGGCGGCGGCTTTGGCGGCGTTATATGCGCCTGCATATACGGCACGTCCCTCTCCTTTTTTGTAGGGGCTTTTATAGGCGGATTTTGCTGCCTGATAACTGTGTATAAGATATATGGATTTACGGCGTTCTGCTTAGCGAGTAAGTGACTTTAGAACTGTTTTATTGCACATAGCTTTGCATGTACGTGTTGAAAGGCGAACACCTCGATGCTTCTAACAAGCAAAACCACCCCGTAAGGGGTGGTTTTTTTATTTTCGATTGGCTTAGGCGACTTTGGATTTACCGTCATAGACAAAGTCTATGGAGCAGCCCTCAAAGGCATCATCAGGATTTTCCGATGGAATCGGGCTCAACGCGACATCACCTTCAACAAAAGGCAGAATCATCACGCTGTCCTTGCCATAACGACATACAACGCAGCGGTCAGTTTTTGCATCTTCAATGGTTTTGCGCATATGGTCTTCACTCTCAGACCAAAGGAGCTCAGCAATATTGTGAACCATGCCAACGTAAGTTTTGCCGCTGACATTGCTCCGCTCAGCGGTTTTGGGGTCTTCTTCCATTTCTGCCGGATCGGCATCAAAGAAGTAAAAGCCAAAGGCATTTGCCGGAATGTCTTCCACGCTCAGCGGGGTTGAAGTTTCGACAAAAGTTTCAGCACCGGGCAGAATCAGCGCGCGGTAGGTTTGCATTGCCATGATGTATTTCTCCTCATACAGGCACTTCAAAAAAGGGACGCAAAGATTTTGCGTTCCTTATATTATGGGGATGATTGATGTGATTTCAAGCACGAGCGATTTGGCTTGGATTCAAAACAGTAAGTCCTTCGCCCTTATCTTCAATAATATGCCAGATATCACCGTTTGGCGCAGAGCAGTGCACAACAGACGTCGCTTCAGCTATGTCCATTTTTTTAAGAATATCATCACGTCGCGGAAAATACTCTGCAACTTCGCTTCTGCTGAGAAGAGTCCCAACCAAATAGAGGTCAGATACATTCACCCGTTCGCTAGATACTTTTTCGCCCTCGCAAACGCCTTCATAGCGGTCAAAGAGACGAAAACCAAAACAACCTCTTGGCAGTACCAAAGCATCTGGGTCACGTGTATTTACCTTACGCGGATTGCCTTCTGCTTTTTCAGCATCCATGTTGTCGTAGTAGTCATTAAAAATAAACTCAACGTAACTCACCGTTCGCATAGTCACTTGATAGATCATGATAAAGCTCCATGATAAAAAAGAAAGAAAAGATAGGTTGATGCAAAGACTTATACGCCTGTTTTACTCATAAAACAACTCATGACATGATAATGCCCAAACCGCAGGTGTGAACCAGATAGGTGAACTTAAGTTAAGCAAAAACCCCACGCATTGCGCAGGGTTTTTTAAAGTCGATTTATCCGTACTTGGATCCAAGATCATCAAATACGGTTTTCATATTTTTTTTGGCAATTATGGCAGCTTCTACGGCAAGAATATGCGTATCTATAGAGCTGCGCAAAGCTTGGAGCTCTTCAAAACTCCCTTGCTCAACAGCAAGCATCAGCGTATCTCGCTGGCCGTAACCAAGCTCTATAAGCCGCCTTTTAAGGCGCTCACGCACATGAGGCGTCACAACAACAACTTCACGTTCCATCTGACGTCCCTTCCTGCTCTGCCATCAGCTGGGCTGAGTTTTTATCAGAAAATGCTGCACCATGAACGACCTTTACGCCCCGCGCTTCCATTGTGGATTGCAAATCATTGTAGGCTTCTGTTTGCATTTCAGTGAGCACACCAATTTCATCGCACTGGGCTTTAAGAGCTAGCACTTCAGGGTATTTCATCCCATGCATAGCCTTCTCTGCCTCATTTTCCATAAATGCGCCATGAATACGGAGCACTTTGGTGGTTTCTTCCTTCAGCTCATCTAGGTGTTCAGCTTGCCAGCCAGGTTTTACAAACATGCGCACAAGCGGCGTTAACGCACCGCCAATAAGCATACTCAACAGATAGCCAGCCCCCGCCAATGATACCAAAGGCGGAATGCCATTTGAAATATTACGCAAAGCCGCACCCTCTGACTGGAGAGCCACAGGCAAAAACCATATAATGAGCGGAACCGCCAAATAAAATATGCCGACCCCCTTCATGCCATCATAAAACTTTGAAAGCGGCTCTTGCTGCTCCGTTGCCAAATAATTCGCATTATTGAACACGGCAATATTCAACGTATTAAAAATAGCAAAGCCGCCCACAACCCAAAAGCCATACACATCAAAAAAGTGTGCAAGGGATGTTTCTGCTTGCTTTGAGATGACAAAAATCTCAAAAAAGAGAGCTGCCCTAAAAGCGCCCACCAAAACAATGATAGGTATAAAAGTTTTCTCAAGGATGCGTATGTACCAATAAAAAAACGCCCGCATGACATGACTCCTTAGTGAAAAAGGGAAAAAAAGATCGTTTGATGTTTGGTTTATACGACTTTTCTAGAAACAGGTCAAGATTGAAGAGAAAACAAGGAAACAGCCCCGCTAAGGGGGCTTTCCATAGGGCGAAATGTTTAAAAAATTTCCACCGCACTCAGACGAATCGACACAACGCCATCCGCACCACTGTTAAAGCTAGCCTGACTGTTATCTATCAGTCGCATCACCGCGCTTGTATCTGCTGTTACAAGGCTTACGCCATCGGCAAAACTGCCGCGCATAGGCGGGGTAATATGAACCACTGCATGACCGCCTGCGTCACTATTCACATCAGAGACAACGCGCTTTAGCTCATCTCCAATCTGAATAAAATCCCCTGCTTTTAAAAGAGTCGTAACAGAGGCCGTCCAGCCCTTTGTAGTTAGGCTGCTTCCTGTTTGGTTTGCACCATCTAGCAGAGGCGTACCTGTTGCCACACCTTGCGGCACGCGAGACTCAACATCCCCAAGGGTGAAAAAGTCTCCACTCGCTTGAATATTTTCAAGCCAGGCAAGCACAGGACGCGCATCCTTCATGGCCATGGGCGCAAGGGTTACATCGCTGCGCCAGCGGCTACCACCGCGCACCTGCTGCTGGCTAGCGCGGCTCAGCGGACTTTCAAATACGCTGACGTGTCCTTCAAGGGAAAAGGTTTGCTCTTCTACTGGAAAAAAGCTTGGAAGTGGTTGAACTGTCATGTGAATTTTTCTTTCTTTACACTTGGTTACCAATAGCACGAGCTGCGCGCCCGCCGCGGCTTACTGCATTCATCACACCCGCTGTGGCGCGTTTTTCAATAGCAGGAATAGCCGCCATGAGCTCTGCTTTAACCGTACCTGCAACGCCTGCACTCATATTAAAATGGTTTTGTACTGTTACGCCGCCAGAGCCGCTGCCAAGGCGGTGGTTTGGCACCACAGACCCTGCGACTTTGGGCACAAACATTTCAGGGCCGCGCTCACCAATAAGTGTGGGGCGATTAGGGCTAACAGTTCCGCCGCCTGCTTTACCAAAAATACCACCAATGCTAGAGCCAATCGCCGTTGCAATACCTGAGGAATCTCCCGGAAGTGCTCCTCCTAAAGCCTGCCCTGCAAAGTTTGCAGCCAAATCTCCCAGCAGGTCAGAAAAATTTTTAAGTTCAAACTTACCTTGCTCCAAGCTATTCAGCAGTCCTTTTTTAAGGCTGTCTCCGCTGCGCGAGCTAAAAGCTTGCATGCGGTTTTCGGCTTGTTTAAGGGGGGCTTCAAGCCCGCTGGCATCAGCTTTAATCTGGTAAAGAAGTTCTTCAGTATGCAGGCTCATGCGCGCGCTCCTAACAATTATAATTTAAAGATGGTACTTACCCTTTCATCATAAAAGTGTCAGGAATAAGTGATAAGATGTTGATTTTTTATTTGAATACCACCATATAAAGATACGTAACATTAGGTTACTAGAGGGATAGTTATAGGGAGAAAACGGCACCATGGGTGTTAGAGATAAAATTCAAAATGCATTCGCTTCAGTCAAGGATCGCTTAGGCTTTGAAAAACCTGAGCCAGAAATTCAACAAGAGACAAAAAGCGGCATAGAAGAAACTGAACCTCACAACGAAGTCCTCTATGAACTTGAAGAGCAAAAAGCAGTGCTCGATGCCTTCTACGTCCACAAAATGAGTAACGGCCAATCTCAAATTCGCGACAAAAATTTAGACCCTGAACTTCTTGCAAGTGCCCAAAAAGCAGCAGAAATTCACATGGAATACATGTATCCAACATCCGAACAAGTTCAGCGCGACCGTATGGATATTGGTGAACTTGATGAAAACCTTGATAATTCATTGAGAGAATACGGCAGAGAAAAGCGTTTATCAGAAGTTGAAGCATCGCAGGAAGCTTATGGGCAAGCGGCAGAAATGGCAGAAGCACAAAAGCAAAGCGCACAAATAGACCCAGGATACGCGGCCCTTATGCGCGAAACAGGTCAGATGCAACAACGCATTCAAGATGAAACAGGCATGACCATTACTTTTAACGAAAATGACCTCCGACAAGTTCATGATTTTGAAGACCAATGCAAGGATCGCATCCATGAAGCCGTGAAAGGCGCAAACCCATCTCTTGGAGATGTCATGGCTGAAAGCGCACTGCGCGGCAAGGCAGAAGGTTCTATTGAAGCGGCCCGTGAACGCAACATGGAGCTTGATAAAGAATACGCTGAAGAGCTTGGCCAAACGATGGAAGATATGCACATGGGTGCAGCTCTTGATAACAGACGCCAAGTGCAAGCCCTTGAAGATGCGAGAAATGGTGATCGTGAAGATGCTCTTGAGCGCGATGAACTTCAAGGCGCTACGCTTTCTCTTTAACACTTTCCCCTGTACGCCCAAAACGTGCGGTGAGAGATTCTAAATCAGATTTACTCAAGGGGGGCTCAAGCCCCTCTTTTGTTTTATAGCCCTGCCACAGTACTTTAAACTCGCTGGGGGTCATCTGCCAAAACTCGCTTATGGAAATACCAAAGCCCAGTACAGCCACCTGCATATAGGCATCGTAAGGGAGTTTAGTCATCAAGCTTTAATGTGCCTTCAAGGATGACTCTCATAAGCGCATGAACGCACGGCAAAGTATTCACAAGCCCTTCTAGGAGAATCATCTCTCCAAGCTCTTCTTCCGTAATATCCTCTGTCATGCAAAATTTTAGAATCGTCGCTATATGGCTCACCTGTAAAGTGCCTTCCAGCGCCTGCGCTGCTAGCGTGAGTACAGAGCAATCTGCTTTAAGCTCTATACGCATCAGTGCCCCAAAGGTCGGCTTTAACACATAATCTTTCCCATTTAGGGTGCAGAGCACTTCTCCTGAAATATTTGAAACAGTCATGTGAGTTCTCCTTATATTCAGGCTTAACAAGAACAGAGCCCCACTAAAGTGTGAAGTGGTTGTTTTTTCTCTTCGCTCTCAGTTTCGCTTTTTTCATACGCTACGCTGCTTCAAAAAGACGATCCCCTGCGAAGTAACGTCTTAAAAATGCCCCTTTACTGAATGCTGCGCGCTACCCAGCGCTTGCATATACTGGGTATTTTCGCCTAAATGCCTGAGCATTTAGACTCGCACTGTTCGTGCTCGCGAAGCAGTAAGACATAATTGAGCTATCCGCCTACACGAGTGGGCGCACGGATAGTGCGACCCAAAACGCTCAGGCGTTTTGAGCGAAAAAGCACATATAGGCAAACGCCTCAGCGTGCAGCCTTCAAAGAAAAGTGCGTTTTCAAGATTATACTTCGCGGAGTATCGTCATTATGGCGCAGCGCAGCAGAGCCATAATGCGAGGCTAAGAGCGAAGACCGAGTTTCTTCTTGAAAAAATTCCCCATCAGCGTATAAGAAACTCACTAGACCTATCTACCTTTCCTTTCCCCCTCCCTAGCACAAGGAGTTTTTTCATCATGGTATGCCATGACCAGTAAACACTTTTCAACAACAGGGAAAAAAGCATCAATAGATAAGCTGCCCATTATATGCCGAGCTTTTGCACAGTCATTTAGTTGCCTTGATTTACCCAATAACTACCACGCCGCTTATGTGGATATCATGTGTAGGTTTGCTGCGCTTGATGTGCCGTTGAAGCGAGAGGCTTTAATATCTCTTGGCAATAGTTATCAATGCAATGCCTATCCAGAGCTGAACAGTTTTGCTACCGCTGCAAAAACGCCTATTCAACATGGCGCGAGCTCATCCATGAAAGAGCTTGGAGAAACCTATGGAACCAAAATGCCAGCGGCATTTTACCAAGCCATCATGAAAATTGCATTTGAAGACGGTGCAGAACTTACCCTCTTCAAAGACCCTAAGCACATAATACAAGATTGTACATACGATTCAGTTTTACGTGCTTTTATGCTGGTCCCTTCTCTCCATTTGCATATTCAAAGTATTTTAAGCCAAAAAGGCCTACGCTTTGAACATGCCAACCATTGCTACGCATTACGCCCAAGCCTTGATAACGTCTTTTATATCCGCTCTCCTGACGAGAGTGAGATGCTGGCGCTTATGCAAAGCTTGGTTGCGAATATGTTAGAGCAATATAGCGCTCAAGCGCTTATTTAAACCACCAAGAAGGCGTTTTCGCCTTTTTAATCCCCCCCCCTCTTAGCTTAAGGAGCTAAACACATGCATCTGATTTCTGATGAAAACAAAAGCCAACTGGCCGTTGCGCGCCGCACTGAAGACCTCAAAGACACCAGCCGATACGTGGACTGCTTTGAAGGTTGCATCACCAAAGTGGGTGACGAAGTGACCTCCTGTCAGGCCAAAGGCGTGGTTTGGGAAAAAATCCAAAACGCTGCCCTTGCAGCCGGCGCCAGCAAGATTTTGATCCACTATAGCTCTTTGGACATCGCCCTTGGCGAAAACAATGAGCGCGCCATCACCTACCTGTGCGGCGTATCTTTCTACAAATAAATCGATTCCAGAAAAGCCTCCGTATTTACGGGGGCTTTTTTGCGCCTTAAGGGTTGATTTTTTAAGTGAACTCCCCTATACCCACGTTACCTTTGAATCTTTTCATCCCTTTCCCGATCCGCATACTAAGGAGAATATCCATGCGTAAACTTGCCTATATGGCCGCCCGTGTGATGCTGAACCGTGTGTTTTCCACTCTGTTCATCCTCACATCTCTCACCCTGCTTGCCACTGGTTACGCCACTTATGGCCCGCAGGGCAATTTGGCTGCCCAGTACATTCCAGAACAAATGAAGGTCGTGTTTACCTACATTGACCCCATCTGGTACCTGAGCAACATGAAAGCCATTTTCTATATCAGCATTGCTGTTGGCGCTGTTGGTGTTCTTATTGCTTTTGCCGCGCCCTACTTGCCGCGCGGGGAAAAGCAAATGAAAGTGCAAGCGCACTTTGAACGCAAGCATGTCATTCGTGCACTTTTTCCCACTGTGGTGATTGTCACTTACCCTATGCTCCTTGCTCAAGGGCTTGCTGGCAGTGGCATTGAAGGTGCTGCGGCATTTAAGGCTGAAGCAGCCTTTCTGTTCAAAACAGCAGATCTTATTGTGACCTACGGCTTCTTTGCTGGCTATATGCAACTGGTGCATGAATTCATGCCTCTGCTGCTGAAACCCGCCTTTGACCGCAGTATCGCTCTGAGCGAATCTGGCTCACTGGAAGCAGATCTCAAAGCCGCTGGCATTGACACTAAAGAGCTTGGTAACAAGCTGAAGGGTATGTCTCCCAAGCAGCTGGCTAAGCTGAAGGTTGCCGCACAACAAGGCGCTGCAACACGCAAGCTCAAAGAAGAGCAAGCTGCTGAACAGGCCGCACTTTTGCGTCAAACAAGTGAAGAAGATCAAGCAAACCAAGCCGCACTTCAAAAGCTTTTGGGGCAAAGCGCAGCACAAGAAGAAGCTTCTTCTGGTGTTCAAGCACCCAAAAAGCCTGTTCTTATTGAACTTGAAGACGGCGCTGAAGAAGCATCGCCCAGCGACGCGCCTCAGCAGGCCTAATCGAAAATTAAAAGTCCCCCAGCAATGGGGGGCTTTTTTGTGGGGTGGGGTATGCTTCGCTCTCGGTATATCATAAACGCATGCAAGCACGAATAGTGCGAGCCGCAGGCATAAGGGACTGCGGCGAAAATACCCAGTACATGCAAGCGCTGGAAAGCGCGCAGCATTCAAATAAAAGGGCATTTTCAAGACCATACCCGCGTGGGATTTTGTTTTGGGAAATCTATGATTCACAAAACCAAAGACCAAGAGCGGGAATAAAAATAATAACTCGCCCACTTCGCACACCGCCCCCTCTCCCCCACACTGCCTGTATCAACCCAAAAGACGCGAGGCATATATGGCAGACAGCACCCTACCGCTTATTCAGGCTTTACTGACAAAACTGAAAGAGGATACATCTCTTGCCGCGCATCTTGGTGCACGCGTTTATACCTCTCTTCCTGAAAATGCACAGTTTCCATGTGCGCTGATTGATGCCTCCGGTACACCCTTTGATACCATGACCACGGAAGGCATGAATCACGATATTCGCATCACACTTTTTAGCAGATCCCATGGGGCAAAAGAAGCCCTTGAGCTGAGGAGTCTTGTCCATGATCTTTTGCATAATGGCAGCCTTTCCATAACAGAATTTCAGCTTGTAAACATGCGCGCATCAGGCCCAAACCGTACCGCTCTTATGCGAGATGGCGCCACATGGCGCAGCACAATTAGGCTGAGTGCAAAAGTAACAAATTAAATTAAAAATTACACACAACCAACTGATTTTAAAACAAGGAGAGATTTAAAATGACAGCTCAAAAAGGAAAAGATTTACTACTTAAAGTGGAAGATAGTCCTTCTTCTGGAACCTTTACAGTGGTCGGCGGCATTCGCGCGACAGGCTTTAGCATTAACAATGAACTCATTGATGCCACCCATAAAGGAAGCGCAGGAAAACGTACCCTTCTAGAAGGCGCAGGTATCCAAAGCATGAACATTAGCGGTAGCGGTTTATTTGAAGATGATACACCTTTTTCACTTGTGCGCGTCGCAGCTGAAGATAACACACATTTAAACTATCAAATTCTTATTCCTGGCAGTAGTGACCGAACTTATGAGGGCGCGTTTATGATTACCCGTTTTGACTATAGTGGAGACTATAACGGTGAAGTTGCTTATACCCTTACACTTGAAAGTAGCGGCACCATTACCGCAACTTAAAGCTACCCCTTCAAAAAGGCTCGCTTATAAAGCGAGTTTTTTTGGTTGCGCAAAAGAACAATATAGCGTAATAAAATCAATACCTTGAAACATGAAGAGTTTTGTACCATAATTAAGTTATAGTCAAAAACAAGAGACGTTAAGAAAGAGCAACCAATGCAGGGAAAAACAGTAGCATGAATCTTATGAGCGCAGCCTTTACAGCCAAAGAGCGCAATATGCAAAGTGATAAGAAATCATCTAAAACAGCCATATTTACTGAAGATATGTTTGATCAGTTCCTTAAAGAACATCCGACGCCTAAGCGTACCCTTGCCGATGCCCAGGTGAAAGAAACCAAAAGCAATTTTCTGAAAGTACGTACGATTGCCAATGATGAGACAATGGAGCAAGCGCTCAACACATTACCAGCTCTCGTTGACTAAAGTTTTATATAAAAAAGCCCGCAATTTTGCGGGCTTTTTTTACTGACTATTCAACGTATAACTTTCTGTTGATATATTCTCAGGCAGGTACTCCTCTGGAATATACTGGGCAAATGCCAATATGAATAAAAACGCAACAAGAAGAACAGAACCAAATACAGCAATCCCTTGAGTAGAAGGTTTCATCCAGTAATATTCTTCTGGCATTTCAGGGTTTTCAACACAAGCGCCGTAAGCATTTTCTTCAGCATCTCCTGGTATAATAAATAAAGCGATTTGCATTGCAAACACAACAATTGTTGCCGCAAGAACAAGCCATTCCGGCTCATTAGGCACAAGAAAACTTAAAAGAATCATAATAAATACAGTCCAGTATGGAAAGCCTATATCCTGTACGCGCCGCATAACAATAGATAAATTACTCAAGCTTAACCCTATAAGAATCAATGCAATGAATGTATTTTGTGCAAATAATGGGTTTACGCCAACAAAACTTACAATAAAACTTGCAGGCGGTATAAGCGCAATAAGCGCCATGCCTAAAACAAAAATACGTACTGTAACCAGCATATAATGCAGGCGGCCCATGCGCCCCTTAATGCCAAACATATCATCAACTGATAAAAATTTAATTTGATTGTTTTCCATGCGGGCCAGTATATCAGAACATTTATAACCCTAACACTTGATTATTCAGCTTAAATTTCCTATGTTTAGAAAATATACGGGCTTGCCCCTTACACCTTTTTGTCTTTTTTACACAGGAAACATACGCTTATGTTACTGACTCTTCTTCTTGTTGGGCTAGCAGCAGTGATTGCAGGTATAGGTACAATCTACCACTTTGCAACAGGCAACAGCGCACTTACATGGGTTTGCTTTATCATTGCGATTTACATTTTCTCACTTGCCAACAAAACTTACCCTATCCCTAAATCAAAGGACATTGACGATGATTAAACTTCTAGCGGGGCTTGCTATTACAGCAGGTACCCTAGGATATATCACTTGGATTTTTGAAGATATTCTCAAAGTTCCAAAGGAAGACCGCCTTCTCAATCGCAGCCGCCGCTACGCTAGCGCTCTCATGGAGAGTAGCAAAGATATTGCCAGCCAAGCACAAAATATACGAGCGGCCAATAAAGCTGATAAAGCAAAGTTCAAAAACGTTCAAGATTTCAACTGCACCATTTTGGTTGAATGCGACACCCCTAATACTGAGCGAGACAGCAAAGGCCGCACCTATGCTGTAAACGGTACCCTTTGGGATTAACAAACGAGAAAAAGATGCCCTTTGGGGCATCTTTTTTGCTTTACTAGCCTTGCACTTATGGCTATTTACCCCTATATCTTTCTCATCAAACTACAATGCTTTCCTTTCCCCGCATGTCCTAGGAGGATTTCACATGCAAACTTTTACTAAAACTTCAGACGCCTTGTTCATGGCAGGAATGATCGTAACCTTTGCAGTTGTAGGCATTATGATGCTTGCCGGCGCCCAAGGGTCAACTGCCGGAACGGCCATCATGATTGGCTTTGCTGCATCGACCTTTATGGGAGCCACTGCATCTGCCGTTGAGTACTACCAAAGCGTTGTCGCGCCCAAACCCGTAGTCACGGGCTGGATCTCTGGCACAGTGGAGGAAATTATCGCTGCTGCCAAAAATGCTGAAGCGGATCAAAAGCCCGCGTGCACATCGTACGTCGGCAAAGATGGCAGACGCTACGTGAATGACTTCAGTGTCATTCAAGCGCAAATGGCTGCCGAGCGCGAAGCACGTGCCGCAACAGAAAGCTGCACCATGGAAGCAGCCTAATCGAAAACAAAAAACACCCCGCTACATGCGGGGTGTTTTTTTCGTGTTATTTTTTTTGCCTTGCTTTTAGCCGCTCAAAAGGTCTTAGCCTTTGGGGGCGCACTATTCGTGCCCCCACTCTAACAGGGCAAAATTTCACGCCTTCTTTAAACTCTCATTCAACAGGCCAAGGCTTTTAAAGCCAAGCCTTACACCAGAAACAATCATCAGAGCCGTAATGATAAGCATCAAAACATCGCTTAAAAACCACCAGCCAAAAGATACCATAAGTACCCCACTTATAAACATGGCTGCGGTAGTTAGCGTGGTTAAGCCAAAGTGCAAACATGCACCTGCAACATTCAAATTTTTGATGTCTTTAAGCAAATAGAGAGACAGCCCCGCATGCAGTACAAAGCTTGCACCTGCAAGAGCGCTCATCCAAATACCAGGTGAAAGGCCGCAAAAATCTGCACTGCCCATTTGCGCCATAAATTGTGCATGTTCAGCGAGTGAATGGTGATGATGTCCAGCGCCTAGCGCCATCATAAGCGCCATACCAATCAGGAAAAGCCCACCAATAAGACCGCCAATAGCTTCAAGCATTCGGCCTTCTTTTTCAAAAACCCGCCGCAAGGAATCTACAGCAAGGGCAATAAATAAAAGTAAACTATGGCCAAGCATATTTACGCCATCGGCACTAATAGCAGAAAGGCCAATAAAGCGACCCAGAATGATTTCAACAGCCGCAAAGATCAGCATCAACATCGTCGCGATAAAAAGCCTACTTTGTAGCGTGAGGTTTTTGAGCATAATCTGCTCCTTTTAAAACGAGAAGTAAGGTAAGGTCTTGTGAGATAGGTTTTACGCCTATGATGAAAGTTTGTAAAGAAGGAAGAAACAGCCCCCTACTCCTCAAACTCGCCGCTTCCGGTAAAGCTGCCTTCTAAAGAGTAGGGCCTATCATCTTCCCCTTTAAAATAATCGCGAAGCGGTGCCATAATTTTACTAAATGCTCCCAAGTTCTCATCACGCCTGCGCATCATTTCTGGCATAACGCTATTTATAGCCGTGCGGCGAAGACCTTCCCCCGCATTAGACAGGGCTAAAATTGCATGATTGATATTCTTTCTCAAAACCTTCCATTCTTTATCAGAAAGCTTCTTTAAATCACTGTCGAGGGGGTCGCTACGCGGATCGTAAGAATCTTCAAACTCTGTTTCATGGAGAATAACAATACGGAACACCTTAAGTTTGCCTTCTTGTGTAATCGTATAATCCACCACAGGGATAACAGGAATTTGCATAACCCCTTCACTGCCCTCACCGCGCACCACACGCGTTTTTGTACTGCCTTTGCCTTTAGCCATACGGCTGTAATAATGACGACCATACTTAAAGTAATCTTCATCTGAAAGCTCATCATCAAATACCCAATCATGGGGCTGTGTGTAACGCTGATAAGTATCAGGATCCACGGCCCTTGGAGACACCATAATAAGTTCCTTATACTTTTGCGGCACGCCTGCCCTTAAGCGTAGCAGCTCTGAAGTTATAATATTATCAAGCGCATGAAACTGATCTGAAATTTTATCATGAGCATGTAATGCCTTAAGTGAGGATAAATTACGTAATGCCTCTGGTTTTGTTTTCGCATACTTAGGAATGGAGCGTTTCATCTCTTTAAATTCATAAGAAAAATCGATAGGCATAAAACGCTCCTTTTACATTAACCGCGTGATGGGGCATCTAAAGTTAAGTTGAGACGCTGGTATGTTTTTCCGAAAGTTTTGCGTGTTTCATCAAAACCTGTCAGTGCCTGTACGGCGCCTGTGCGTCCATCAAACCTCACACGGTAAGCCTCTGGCTGACTTTCATCCATATCGCTTCTATGACGAATCCAAGCCGTAAAAGACTGCGTGCTTTCAGGAATTTTTCCGTCCAGCATAGCACTGCCACCCTGCTGTACATCTAAAACAGCCCACACCGTATCCAGTATGGCCCAGCTTGCGCTCTCGCCGCCAAAGCCATCATCTATAAGGGTTCGCTTTTCCAGCGTGATTCTTGTTTTAGCCTGCGTTGAAAATGAAAACATTATACGCCTCCCTTAGCTTAAACATGGGCGCTGATGCGCTGTGCAAAGTATTTTTACCATGGGGTGAGAGCTCATGGCCTGCGTAAGGCCGCGCGCTTCATACATATGAGACGCTTGCAGTAAAACTGCCTGCGCCAGCTCTGCTGGCAGGTCATCAGCCTGAGAACCATGGCCAACTGTGCAGGTTAAGCGCAGCTGTTGAGCATCTAAAATACCAAGCGAAACATGCGTCAAATCAATAACGCCGGTATCTGCATCAACAATCACATCATCCAGATCCACAGGTGTAACCTCTCCATCTGTGCCGCGTACTTCAAGCAAATCTAGAGAAATAAGCGGCGCAACCGGAAGCCTTAGTACTTTTTTATAAGGCGTGCTATAGCGCACCTGGCGCTGAATCAACTTTGTATCAGCTCTTGTTTCTACATGTTTTGTTGCCGCATCAATAAGAGACAACAAAAGCGTGTCTTCATCGCTGCCATCAATACGCAAATGCTCTTTAAGTGCGATAAGAGTCACCGAGGGCACAACGGGTTTGGTCAGGTCAATCAGGCTCATGAACATGCCCCCTTTCTCAAAATTGACACTTCAGGCGCCCTCCCTTTTGCTTTTGTCAGTTTTTCTTGAGTTTCTTTCAAATAACCAGCTTTAACAAGGGGCAGAGCCAGGTCTTGTCTTAAAGTTAAAATATCGCCAACTTTGCAGTATTTCACTTGAACTCCATCTGTTGAGATCGCAACAGGGCGAATACATTCGACTTTCATGAATCACGTTACTTTCTTTAGTTTTGTAAGCTTTTTCGCCATTTCAGTATGAAAGGCACAAACAAGAGTGCGAAGATGTCAGGAAATAGACATGTAACTTTTTAACCCCTTCTATAAATATGAGGACTTTGGGTGAAGTTCAGTTTGGATAAAAAATATCCAAAATAAAAATTAGGGTAGATACTTAGGGAGGTATCCACATGACACATAAAGATGATTTAATTCAGTTTTTGCTAGGTGATAAAGCCACAGCAAACGACTTTGCGCGCTACATGCCAGAGCTTGATGCTGCGGATCTTCAGCTTATTTACAGCAAACTTAACAATATGATTGATCACCAAGAAACTGATAACTGGTATATGCAACGCGATGTACGTGCTGTAGATCATCAAATTTCATCATTCCGTTTTGATTTTGAGCGTGTAAGACGCGCAATGGAACAAGTTTCGCAGCAGCTGACACTTGTTTTCTGCCGTATCTTCCGTGACCCTGTTGGCGCACAGCGCAACTGCTGGGGCCATGAGCAAAAGTACGGTATTGATAAAACCCATAAAACATTTAAGGCCTCTCCTGCAACGTTTGGAGATATGAAGGGCTCTTTGCTTTCTCTTATTTGGAGGGGTGAGCGCCACACAGCCAACAAGACACGTAAAGACGCAAATTACAATGAAATGCGCCGTTACTACGACCAAGGTGCACGTAAGTTGCACGCCATTAAACGCCACGTACAAGGCGGCGAATAAAAAGATTTCTGGGAGGAAACACTATGGGAAAAATAGAGAAGCAAGAACTCGACATTAAAGATTTAAAAACACTTGATACGGTAAGTGAAAACGATGATGACGGCACTCCTCTCGGCGCAAGCGATGTTCCTCTTGAAGCACAAAAGGCAGACGCAGAAGCCAAACTTGCAGCAGGTGTTGGTAAGCTTAAAGATTTAGAAGACAAGGCTCTGACTATAGAGATGGAGCTTCAATCTCGTGGTATCAGCATGGATAAAGACAAAGAGCAAGAGCTTGGTATAAACAAAGACCAAGGCATTGAATTTGAGAGATAAAATAGTTTGTTCAACTGAGAGCATGCAGCATCACATGTAAGCTCTCAACTTCCTTAAGAACATGGGAGAGATAAGTCCCTCTCCTCACTCGCCCTAGCAGTAAAATGCTAGGGCATTTTTTTGCTGACTTAGCCCTTGTTTTATAGCGCTTTTGCCCCCATACCTATTTCATGTTCGCAAGAAATAACCAAAAGCGCTATGGCCGCTACATTCAAGAGGAGGAAAACCTGTCTCTTGATGAGGTTATTAAGCGCGGTATTGCTGATTTAAAAGAACGCCTTACAGATGATGACAGGCTTACTGTTCAGCGTGTTATAGACCATAAAAAGCGAGAGCTTGCATCTTCAGCAGTGACGTCCTGCATTCAAACGGTAGACCGCACCGCATTCTATACAAAAAATGGCTACCCCACAGCGGCGCAAATTGATGACATCCAAAAAGAGCAAGGCATCACGCATCATTTAAGCTCTTATACACGCCCCATCATGGCAGGCACACGTTCCCCTTCTGGCGTTTTGCTCAAACCAACCAGTATTTCTGCAAAAGATGGCAAGCCTTCCCCAATCATTTTTACACCATCAACTGGCGTTGGTAGTGTCGGCTTTTCATCGCAAAGAGATAACAACACAACAAGAGCACTACCTGCACGCCTTGAGCCTCTTTTTTATGCCTTTGTGACAAACCATGAAGAAGGCCATGCGCTTGATGCCCTGCTTGTTGGAGATGAGGTTGACCACTCCAATATTTATAAAAAAGTTTTTGAAAAAGACATTGATGAAGCTGTTCGCGTTTTAGAAGGCGTCTCCCAAAAGGAAGTTGCCCTGGCAACGCAAGCAAGTTTCCGTGATTCGTGGTTAAAAAGCCTTTGTGAAACAAGGCAAGATGTTTATGGCCTTCTTAAAACTGCTGAATTTGCAAAAAGCGAAGGTTACAGCACCGAGGATATGCTCGCCCTTATTGATTACGTACATGATGTACGCATCACATCTCCTGCACAATCTATGCAACATTACTGCGTTCATACCGGCATTGCAGCAACAAGGCACCTTATTGAAAACAGAGGCCTTGATGCAGTTGAGTATATTAAGGCCAAGGGAGAGCCTCACACACCTAAAGAAAAAGAAATCTTTAAACTGCACGGCCGTCAGCTACACTTTGGTGTAAGAGAATGGGTGTATGAGCGCGAATTGTATATGGAAGGCGGTGCCTATGCTGCATTTAACCATTTCCTGGAAGAAGGCGAGCTGCCTTGCGAGGGTGTCTTAAAAAAAAGGCAAAAAGAAACGCTTGCGCGTACCCTTGATGAACGCGAAAAAGCGATACAAAGAATACTACGTCCGCAATCATCTGAGCACATAACCCTTGAAGATGCTCAAACACTTAATGCTATTATTGCAAGGCAGGCCGATCAAGAACGCCAAGGACTTGAACTTCTTGCTATGAGTGATGGCACATGTAAAGCGCTTGAACATTATAAAAACGAAGATCAGTTAGATACAGTCTTTGGACGCTTTACAACCTCCATGCATGACTACATGAACCACCTTGTACTTTCTGGCGCGGCAGAGTTCATGGATAAGCTTAAAGAACCAGAAGCAGAGATTCAGGCACCAAGCGCCATTTTATACATTGATAAAACCAAAGAAGAAGGCAAAAAGCCGCAAAACCTTCTCATTACCCTGCGCCAATCCCCAGAAAATGGTGATTTTATTATGGAATCTAGCCCTGCCCCTTTTGATACATGGACAATCGCTCAAATTTCAGACCATGCCTATCAGAACAATATCGTTGTCTCTCATGTAGAGGATGTTCCTGCTATCAAAACTATGGTTGCTTCTGCGCATTATTATGGCGCCCTACAGGACGCAGATGGCGCTTATGAAAAAACTAAATTTAGCGCGACGCTAGAAGATGATACGGCGCGTAAAGCATACATTGCGCTCAATGATGTATTTGAAGGTAAAGAACACCGCCTTGATGCCTATAAGGACGTCTTTAAGCAAGTGATAAAAACAGGAGAGCTTGATTCTGAAGAAGAATATGTAAAGGCTCCTCAAACAGAAAAAATAGAGCTCGGTAGATAGCAAAAAAAGCATACCATAAGGCATGCTTTTTAAATTCGATTTTATATTTCAAGCGCCATTAAAAACTGGTGCGTTCAACAGCTTTAAACTGGACGGAATCTGGTGCAAAAGGCGCATTATCAAAATTAAACACGACAGCCAGCTTCCGGTTAATGCTTGCATAACTGTAGTAATCCCGCAGGGTTTCAGCAATCAGCTTTTCAAATGCAAACTGAACATGGTCTGCATCATGCCAATTGGCTTGCGTGACTTCATCAAAATGCTGTTTATTTACGTCCACAACCACAAAACCAAACTGAGCAGTGGTGCCAGCAGTTGTAGCGCCAGAACGAATCTGTTCCACCAACTCAACATAGGACCCATCTCGCTCTTTAGAGAGCGGCAGGGTGGTTTCACCATAAACATCGCGCACCATATAGCGAAGCTTGCCAATTTTGCCACCGCCGCGCGGTCCTGCAAGGCTGAAATGACGCACACCAGAAAACAGTGCCTCATTAAGGTCAAATTTGTCTTTAATTGTACGGGGCATATAGGAGAGCCTCCCAAAAGAGAAAAAGGAAAGATAAGGTGATAAGTTCATGCATCTGATACACCTCTCCCCCCTAAAAATCAAGGATTATTTGGGTTACCTGCCTAATTACTCAGCAAAAACAAACATTTTTCAGAAAAAGGCTCATAGCTCTCATTCCCTGTTTGATGTATGCATTTTTTCCCTCTACAGTGCATTCACACAACACATCTTATTTTCTCTTTTTTATGGAGCAAGACCCATGTCTTCCCTTCCTAGACACAACCGCTTTGAAGCGGCTTACGCTGTCTGGACGTATGTCAGACAGAGGAATAATTTTTTAGATACATGGCATAACCATATGCAACTGCCAGCAGTACAGGCTTACGTTTCCCTTAAGCGCGATACGGTTAAACGTATGGTTCTTGAAGGTATAAATGCCCATGACTGCCTGCCAGATGAGCGCAGCCCTGCGCACATGGTAAAAGATCAATTTTTTACCAGCTTTAGAAAGATTGGTGAAACTTACACCGAGCCCACGCTAGCAGATGTAACAAGCGCCATACAAGAACCAAACGAGCAGTTTTTTGTGTTGCTTGTTATAGCACTACGCGATGATGGCTGGGTTGACGCCGCAAGCGTTGATAAGGTTATCCATGCTTATACTCAGCTTCCGGTTCATAAGCGCATGGAAGTTACAGAAGCGCTCATTCGCACACGCTTTTTACCCCCTGATGATAAAACCTTCAGCACCTACAAAAGCACGTGGAAAACCTTTATTGACTATGCCCTGCGCGTCTATAAAGATTACCGCCTTGTACCCGAATAAAAAACACCCCGCATTTGCGGGGTGTTTTTATCGCTTATAAATCCTGGAATTCAAGAACAACCGTTTCTAAATGTAGGTTTCCATAATGGTTAAACAACTGAAGCCAGTCCATGTGCTCTTGTATCAAAAAGCCAACTCCACCAATACAATCAGGCAGATCTGCCGCAAGGCGGCGTTGCTCTTTTAATGGATACTTTGAAAAGCCTTCAAGCACGCTAAAGCAGGTTGCGGGGCCAGCATGAAGTTCCTCGCGGCAAAAATTAAAAAGCCTCAAACCAAAAGCAAAATTTGCAGGGTCCGTATCATCAAGGTTTGCATCAAAAGGCTTGCAAGAATCCCCAACCGGTAGCATATTTTTCATAAAGCGTTCGTATAGAATTTTTTCAGCGCCCTTGGCACCTTCACGAGCCCCCCTCAAAATAGCTTGGGCGGTTTCTTCATCATAAAGACGAAAACGCTCCATATGAGCATCATACTCTCCGCGAGAGTAGCTGTAGCTTTTCCAAGCGCCTGCAAGGCGTAGTACTGCACCATAGCTTTTACGTTTAGGTGTCCGAGACATTGCGTGCCCCCCATAGAAAAAGAGAAAAAGATTTAAAGTAAGCTTTGTATAGATGAGCATGCATTTTCTCGCAAGATGATTTTTGTTTTAAAGTTAAGAACAAAGATACTTTAAAACAAAAAACACCCCACAAATGCGGGGTGTTTTTTCGATTTATTTTGACTGGCGTAGCAGCATACGCTGAAACGCTTGGTTCATGGTTAGCATTGAAATGCCGTAACCCATGTTATTACTTGTATTCATGCCAACATGCATGGCTGCAATGGCACGGCTTTTAGTCATCACAGGGCTGCCTGATGCACCTGCTGGCGTTGCACTTTGCAACTGGTATGTCCAAACATTTGGCTTGGTTGGCGGTACTCTTCGGCTAAAGTATAGCTCTGGCTGGGCTATTTCCCCTGTGGTTTCGGCAGCCCCAGTTAAAGGGCTAAAGGGAATTTGCTCAGTGGTATATTCCTGACAAACCGAAAGGGCAATATCAGGCTCTGGCTCAACCTCAAGCCGAGGAAAAACATGAAAGCCATGGGGCTGTTTACACACGACAAAAGCAATATCTTCTTCGGTAAAGCTCACCACATAATCAATCTCAACGCCAGAGCGGCTACAGTTAAACAGCATGCTGCTGGTTTGAGGTTGAATATGCGCACATGTGGCAACAGTCCAAGCATCCCAAGCAAAACCGCAGCCACAAGGCATAAGTTCTGGGTTTTTAAGGCGCACAAGCGCACCTGCGTAGTTGAAGCTCCCCTGTGATGCAGGAGGCAAAGAATCATGAGACATCTATATTCTCCATAGAAAAAAGAAAGGCTAAGATAAGCTATCCTTTCTGTATAAAGCAGCGTTGCATAGATTGCAAGACAATATGTATACAAAAACCACCCCCGAAGGAGTGGTTTTCTTTTTCGATTTATTTGAAACCCGTGACAAACTGGTTAACGTCTTCAAACGGCATTGCCCCTAAGTCCGTTGTGCAAACAAACTCACTGCCATGGCGGCGCAGCATAAGCAGCTTATACTGCGAAGTTGTAAGGTTTGCATATTTGAGCACGCGGCATGTTTCAATCATCACCTCTGGGTTACCCGCTGCAAGAACAAAGTCAAAAACAGGCATACAAAGCTTTTCAGCAATTCTTTCCTCATCTTCTGGTTTCACATTTGTCATAAGAACATAAGCTTTACGCCCTTGAGAATTTTCAAATTCCCTCACATCTGCAAAGCCCTTATACATTTCTGCTGACGTATGAAACGGCACAATTTTCATTCAGTATTTTTCCTTATGGATAAGTAAACGGAACACAAAGATTGCTTTGTGGGGTGCTCGGTATACCCCCTTCCTCTTTTTACGTCAAGGCTTAAACGTACAAAACCCGCCGTAACGGCGGGTTTTGCTTATCGTTTTCAAGGAAGTTGCGCATCAGGTGTAAGCACAAAATCGTCCATACTGTCATAAGTCATGTTTTGGAAACACAAAGAAGAGCCATACTCTCGGCCAATGTTGCGCTGCACCACAAGTTGAACCTTGTCAGAATAGGCTTGCATGGTCATAACAGCATCACAGATTGCCGCCATCACCATTTTATCCTGTGCCCAAAATATAATATCGGCATGAGGGCTTACAATACCGCTAGCAAAATCACGCTCGGTGATTTCATGGGCATCTGTCACCACCACATTCTTTTCAGCCCAGTCGCCCTCAAAATAGGCAGACACTTGAGCAAAGGCTTGGTCAGCATCTGAAAAACTGATAATTTTCATAGGAAGTTTATCCTTCATGAAGAGAAACGGTACGCAAAGTTTGTTTTGCAGGGACTGTATACACTTAAAGTGCACAGAATGTCAACCTTTCATACAAAAACCGCCCCCAGAGGGAGCGGATTTTGTTTTATCGATTAACCAGCCATATTCTGACTAGCAACTTCCAGCTGTAGCGTTGCCGCTGCCAGCTGTTGAAGCAGGCCTGCATCCTGCCCTTTGCCATGGACACGCATGTCCATGATGTTAGGCAGAGCTTCCACGGAAAATTCACGACCTACGCCATTACGCAGGTAGTAGAATATGTCAGAAGCCGTAACTTGATCATCTTCATCAAGGTTGATGCTGTTTTCACCCGCAGCCTGCGGCTTGTTGTGAGCAAGGTCATCCATTACCCACAAATCACAGGGCGCAATACGTTCTGCTGTGCGGCGAATCAACCGGTACATATTTTCCGGTGAATCGGTGAAGAACATGATGTCGTACAGCTCGCCGACCTCATTGTAGTGCGGCGTGTCTGTGCGCGGATCATTACCGATGACCAGCGCGACCTTCTGATGGGATTCAAACCCCTTCAGATAGGCCACAGCATCACATTCATCCACAACAACAGTTGCGTTGCATTGGCTGTCACGCAGTGCAGTAACAAGCCCTGCCCCCATAATGGGAGCGACTACAATATTCAGAGTTGCCATTGAGATTCTCCTCGTTGTGGCAAATTTTTGGAAAAGCTGGCTTTAGGCGGCCAGCGCATTTTGAAGTTGGGTTTCTGTCATATGAGCTGTAAATGTGCCTTGTATGAAGATATGTTCAACGTGAGCGTCAGACGCAGGAATCACATGAACATCAACATTGCCCAGCCCTTTCATGCGGCCAAGTTCAATCAGTACACACGCAACAGGTGTTGAGCAACTGGCCCAGTAAACATTTTGATAGTCCTCACCGAGAGCTTCCATTACGCTTTCATCCAGCGTTTCAGCAACCACCAAGGCAGCGTTAGGTGCTTTTGGATCAGCTTTAACGGCCAAATCCAGCATGATTGCCCCAAGAGGCAACGTATTCATAGGAACGATATTCATAAGAGAGCCCTCCTTGGGCAAAAAGGAACGCAAAATTGCGTTTGATACATTAAGTTATGGGAATGAATGAGCTGTTTTTCAATAGGTATAAACAAAGCCCCCATATGGGGGCTTTGCTTGTTTATCGTTTAGAGAGGACTTTTTGAATGGCTGCCGCCTCTTCCATAACATCCTTTACAGGGTTGCCAAACCCGTCATTTTGACCCTTAAACTGAACCAGCCTTGGCAAACGTGTAAGGCTGCGGCCAATATTATCACGAATCATCACTGGCAGTGTGAGCGCGCACATTAAAGTTTCTGCACAATGAGAAGCATTGCTGTTAACGGGCGTTTTACAACCGTCACGCCAAAACTCTGTTTGCTCATCCACCCAAAGGTCAATCTCCATATCCATATGTTGAGTCTCACGCAAAAAGCGGTAGAGAACTTCTGGAGAATCGGAGATAAGAACAAGGTCATAAGCCTCTCCGTCAGGAGACGCTTCAACATCTAAATAACGGTTTAAACTTGCGCCAGAGATCAGGGCGATGCGCTCAATCTTACGCCCCCACTCTTCACACCATTCTGTTATTTTGCTCAACATCAAATTAAGGCTGCTGGCCTTACAGCCCTGCGCAGGTGCCTGAAGAAGGTTTTGGGTTAGAAAAAATGTATGCACAGGGGCAAGCACGTAGTGTTTGTTCATAGGAGCATTCCTCCACTTGAAGAAAAAAGACAAAGAGATCACTTATGCTTAAGGATTAACATAATCATACTAAAATAGAAAGAGAGCTTTTTATCTTGCCTCTTTAGTTCCATACGCATACAGGCACAAAAACAAACAGCCCCCATAAAAATGGGAGCTGTTTTTCGTTTTTATGCTGATATGAATCAGCTCAAATCATGCGGTACCATGCGACACAAGTCACCGGTATCCATCTGGTGAATTTCTGCAAAAGACCTATTGACGATCACCTCTCCATTATCTCCAAAAATAAGAAAACGGTAAGGCACATTTTTTAGCCCGCCACCATTTTCAATAAACATTTGGCACATGCCAATAAAGGCCATATTGTTTGAGGTTACCCAAACCTTGCCAAATACCTTGGCCTTGCCTGGCTCCTTTACATTACGCTCTGCCAAAGAAGGCACATGAAAGGTATTACGGGTTGAAGCCAGTACAATAACAACCCCTTGCGGGCTTTTTTGGCGTTGCTTTTTGCTAAGCGGACGCGCGAGCGGTGTGGTGATGGCCTGCCAAGCTTCTTGCACGTCAAGGTTTGGTGCAATTTCTGTAAGTTTCACGTATGAAACCTCCTGTCACAAAGTGGAAAAAAAGCTTAAACCATTTCAACAATACGAAGGTTGTGATGGCTGTCGGCTAGCCCTTTCGTGGCTTCATCCAGCGCTTTTTTGTTGTCTGCAAAAATCACCCATTGGTATTTTTCTAGTTCAGATGTGAACTCAGGTGCGCCAAAGCAAGACACCACGCATACACGCTGCGACGGCATGGTATTCAGCATGACCAAAATTTCAGACGCCTCAATGGCCCTGTGCTGACCTTCTGTCAGCACATTGGCCATAGCGGCATTGCAAATTGGCATTGCAATCAGTTTATTCGCCATAGGAAAATCCTCCTGTTAGTGGCATAGAAAAGGGAAACAGATAAACTGTTAAGGCATATATAGAGGATTTTTTAGATTTTACAAGGGATGAACATGCAAGGTGCTGACCTACACGAGTGTGAGACGAATAGCCGAACCAAAATCTTAAGAGGTTTTGAGCGGTTAAAAGCAGATAAAAATAGAGCGGATGCGCTATTTTTTCAAATATGCGCTTTAAACCAAGGCTGTAGCTTTCGGAGGTTTTATTTTTGAAATTTCACACTTTATAAAATAAAAACTAAGAGCAAGCATAAAATGCCCTTGAATTTTCTGCCCTCCATCCCTACATGCTAAAGCATAATAAAACTAGAGGCATCCTGCCTCACCGTACCGTTTAGACACTTGGAATGAATTTTTAAGTGTACGGTGCGTTTTTTTCTTAGGAGAACACACATGCTAGGCTTCATCGTAGAAATGATTCAATTTTACACTGGCGTATTCATGTATGTCACTGACAGTGGCACATGGCAACAAATCGCAACACTTGAAGGTCAGGCGTATGAGATCTATCTGATCAAAGCCATCATGGCAACTGCCATACTATTCTTGATACCGATTGCGGTGATTGGCTGCACATGCATGGCCTGCTTAGCCAGCTACGCAGCGACCAATCACATCTTTGGCAAACGGATCAAGGAGAGCTTGGAGGTTGTTGCAACCGACTTCATCCCTGCTGGCCCAGCCATAAGCGAAGAGAGTGGCCGTACTTATCACCGCAACGCATCCTGGCTCGTCAGCGTCAAAAGCCCTTGCGGCATCATACACAGTATGCATACTTCTGAAGGCTTGTTCAAAACGGCTAAAGAAACAGGCGAGCTTACCATGAGTGTGCTCCGCGGCGCTTTCAGCAAAAAAATGCTGTGCTGCACAGCTTAAACAAACGAAACAAAGCCCCGCAAATGCGGGGCTTTGGCTTTTTGTGGGGGTGGTTTTATTTATATCTTTTCACCTACTTTAGCGCACATAGCTTTGCATGTGCGCTGAGATGTTTTTCGCATAAGCTCAAAACGTACATCGTGGATAGCCATGCTATCCGTTCAAAACCCTCAACTCGGGTTTTGGGTCGCTTACGCTCCCTCTCCATAAGGCCTGCACCACAGCAATTTTATAGACGCATGCGGCTATGATACACCGAGATACAAAGAATAAAAAAATTATAAAACAAAAAGCCCCCGCACATGCGGGGGCTTTTTTAGGTATAGAACCTACGCAGAGATCTTCTGGATCTTAATCGCGTCAGAGTTCACAACCTCACCACCCGTACGTTTGCGGAAGTAGAACTTCGCTGTACCTGGTGCTGTAATCTCATCGCGCGTCATGCGGATACCACTAATGTGATCCACAATACGGTAACCTTCTGCAAAATCACCCACTGCAACAGAGAGAGCGTTTGCCGCAACGATAGGCATATCGTCCGCCACAATAACAGGGCGTCCAAGCAGTTCCATCTTGCTGAGGTTCACCCAGCTTTCAGGTAGCGGCTCACCGCCTGTGCTTTCTAGGTTTACAATGTTACCCCAAGTTGATGCGTTCATCATCCAAGATGCGTTACGTAGATAGGTCTCGCGTCCAAGTGAGAACAGTACATCCACAAGGCCTTGCTTAGTCAGTGCCGCAGCAGCGCCAGAGTTCACCTGTTCGATTTCCCCAAAGCTTGTACCGGCTGTGTAAGTCAGGAAGCCTTTGGCTTGCCCTGTACCTGTACCAGAAACAAAGTTAGCCCCTTCAGCGCGGGCAAATTTATCCGCCGCTTCGCGTGCAATTTCTGCTTCAAGGTCAAAGCCGCTATCTTCAAGGATCTCTTCTGATGCAAAGATGTAAACACCTTTTTTATGCACAGGGATATCGTTTTTGCCAAATGTTGGTGCTGTTGTTTCACTTACAGCAGCTCCTTCAGCAAGGCCAGCAATACCAATATCTGCGTCGCGTACAAGCATCTGAAGAGCATCTTTAGATGTTGTTGATACAGTTGCCGCACGGCGCACAGGTGAGAAGTCTTGCAAACGGCGCACAATAGAGCTTGCCATATCTTCTGGCACTGTGTAGCCGCCTTCTGAGTCTGTGTGGCTCAGCGCCTTGGCTTCGTAGTGGTTACCTTTAGCCGCAAGACGGTCAGCCCACTCGCTGCGGTAATCATTTTGAATCGCAGCCAGCTCAATTTCACCACTGCGGCCTTTACGGATATAATCCATAAACGCTTTACGGTATTTAAGCACAGTTTCAGAGCGTTCACGCACTTCACCGCTTGTACCGTTTTTTACTGTTTCCATCAGGTACTGAAGTTTCTCATCCGTGCGAGATTGGTTCTTTTGTAGATCCGCCATAGATTTTGTTACTTCTAGTGTTGTGTTCTTAAAGTGTGAGCCGATTTCGCTCATCATGTCTTTTACGTTATCTGACATATTTTAATTCCTTAGATTAAATTGCTTTTGAGTATCTTCAACGAGTGCAAAAGCAAGTCTTGCGGCTCTGGTGCGGCTACACATTTATGTAGTGCTTTAAGGCCTTCGGCAGCAGAGTTTGCACCCGCCGCACTGAGGCCAAAACTTGTTTTAAAATCCTGCATAAGGCGGTCTGCGCCTTTCACATCTTGAATCTTTGCTTCTGTATTGGCGGGAAAGGTCACAAGCGACACTTCCATAAGCTTCACTTCGCTAATTTCACGCACGCCATCAGGCCTTATGCGGCTCTTACCTGCAGGAATAGAAAAGCCAATGCTCACGCCCCCAAAGGCGCCCATACGTGCCAGCTCAAACTTATCCCTCACAAAGGCGCTATTCATGGCAAATTTTGCACGCATCTCTAGGCCGTCTTTTGTTTGGGTCAGGCTCCTAATAATACCTAGCGGATAAAACGGGTCATGCTGATACAAAAACTTAAAGTGGCTGGCTTTGTGCTCGCTCAGTGTTTTGCTAAACGCACCGGGCAGAATGATATCCCCCTCCTCGTCTACGCTGTTAAATGTACTGGCGGTGGCGACAAGCTCGCCCTTTACCTGATCGGTGGAAACTATTTCAGCGCTAAAATCTCTTATCTGCATGGGGCTCTCCTTGTTTGCAGGACATATACAAACAGCATAGAGGCAGGCATATAAGGTGCGAAGGTAGGCGTTTTTACTTGACCAGTTCTTGCCTTCCCTCTAGTTTGTTCGTATACAAAACCTCTTTCCCTTTTCTTAGGAGGCCCCTATGACTTTATGTTTAGATGACTACGTCATCACCTTTATGGGACCCAATTTAAACACACCCAAGTGTTCAGGCTTTGCATTAAATGAGCGTACAATTGTGACATGCGCCCATTGCAACGTAGACCCCAATATCTTTGTGTATAACAGAGGGCAAATCCGCACACTGCCTCGTAAAAGGCTTTGGGCAATTGAAGAAGACCTCATGTTCCTGACATCTGGCTATAGTCATGGATTTGCAGTCATTCCTCATGCTGTTCCTAGCCATATGCTCGGAAAAGATTGTTACGTGGTACCGCAATACCGTGCGCATGACAAAGGCCCTCGCCCCTGCAATAAAGCAGAGGTGTGGGATGGCCCGCAACGCAAGTGGATGCGCAACGAAAGTGCAAGCCAAGATGTGGCCCCCATGATCTTTCCTTACCATTTTCATGATGGTGACTCAGAACGTGATGTGCGCGCCTTTGGCTCTTCTGGAAGCCCTGTGGTAAACACCAACGGCGAATTACTGGGCATGCACTGCCAAAGCGATTGGCAAGACGGTATGGGATTCGCAGTCCCCCTCTTCCAAATCAAAAAAGCATGGCAGAAAGTAAAGCTAAAATAAAAATCGAAGATACCCCGCAGTGTGTGGGGTATTTTTTATAAAAACTCTCTTGTAAACGCAATAAACATCTCCAATAATACCCCTACTAAACTAACTCTCTTTCCGTTCACCATGATCCTAGGAGGATTTACTCATGGAACTTACTTTTTGCGATGCCATCACAAAACTGCGCCAGTACTCAGGCGCACAGTCCACAGCCAGGCTGGTTGGCCAGAGCCAAAGCAAAAACATTGGGGATGCCAATAACCCCCAAAGCTATGCCTTTGCCACCAAACTGGTTGGCATAATGCAACTGCGGGCAGAGGTTTTGCCTGCTCCCCACACCAATGCGGAGCTTGCAGTTGAAGACAAAGACCGCATCAAACGCATGCAACTGATTGCGATGATGGAAGCCTTTGCTGGCCTCGACCCTGTGGCACAACAAAGCATGGCAAGTGAGGTTAATGCTTTCATTAGCAACAATGACAGCCAGAACCCTGCGCACCGCCAATGGGCCGAGTTTTTGACCGCATGCGGCTACGATATCGCCGATATCCTCACGAAGCCAGAGGACAAACATCGCATGCCTGCAGAAAGCATTCAAGCCTTGCGAGGGTTGATGATTTCCATTGGCCGCGATCCATACACCTTTGAACCCATAAAAAAAACCGCCTAATCGAAACAATGAAACTCACCCCAAGCGGGGTGGGTTTCGCTTTTGGGTGCAGGCCAGCCTCTTAAGAGTTGACAATACATGCGCAAGCAATGTATACACAGCCTACTTCTCTCTCTATACATCCCGTTTTAAGGAGAATCTAGCATGAGTCAAATCATTCTACTTTCATCCATTGCTGCCCACCCACAAGAAAATGTTGTTGGCACACGCCCTAAAAATAGCCACACAATGCTTATTGGGGGTGCTGCACATGTATTTCTTAAGCAAAAGGAATTGCGTCCATACCAAAAGTTTGCACTTATTTTGGACCATGACTTTAGCAAGCCCTCTGTTCAGGAAATCCATGCAAGCGCGCCACTTTGCTTCCATGCAACTGATGCAGAGACACTTCTCTTTTTTTGGCACCGCATTGAAGAGCACGATGCAAAAGATCGTGTTATTATGAGCCTTGCTGCAGAAAGTGAAGAGACAGACACCTTCCTCACATCTCTTGCAGATGATTGGCTGGCCAGTAAAATTGATCATTTCCCATCTGACATTCGCTGCCACAGCCACGCATCAAAGAGCGCACCTATCCCATTGGAAGGATTTGATATTTTCAAAAGCGTTGTTAGAATTTCTACCTCTCAATAAACGATATATCTGTGCCCCCTGCTTAAAAAGGGGGCACTTTTTATTTGACGCCCCCTATGCTCACCTATAGAATTAAACAAATTCTCACTCTTCTTTCCCTTTTCTTTATCTAGGAGCATATCTTATGCAATATCCTGTATGTTTTGGTGCTGAAGCTGAAATTAAAGCCATGGTTGACCGTGGCCTAACCGGGGCAACCCCTTCCAATATTATGGTTCCGCGCATCGTGAAGGAAACCCCTCACGGTACGGTTATCACAGACCCTGATAGCCTTCTGCTAGAAGAGCGTATTTTGCAGCTCTACGGCCCTTTCGAAGATGGCATGGCCCATATTCTGACCTCGCTGATGCTGATTCTCAGCTCTAAAAGCGCCCAAGATATGACAATGTACATCAACAGTGGCGGTGGCAGCGTAATCAGTGGTTATAAAATCATTGATACAATAGAATCCATCCCCAATGATGTTGCCATTATCGTGAATGGCATGGCAGCCAGCATGGGCGCAGCAACGCTTATCAATGGCGCCAAAGGCAAGCGTTTTGCAACGCCTCGCTCGCAGATCATGGTTCACCAGGTCAGTGCTGGTACCCAAGGTACCATCAAGGACATGGAACGTAGCTTTGACCACTCCAAGCGCCTGAATGATGAACTGCACGCCATGTTCGTTGAAAAAACAGGCCAACCTGAAAGCGTGGTTGATACATGGTTTGACCGTGACACCTGGATGAGCGCTGAAGAAGCCAAAGACAACGGCATCATTGATGATGTTGTTAAGCCTGCAAATCCTGTGGCACAAAAAAGCTAAACGATTTAAAAACACCCCGCATTTGCGGGGTGTTTTTTGCGTATTGCAAAAGCCTTATGGCGCAATAACATCTGATGAGTTATTTGTACAAATTACATGCGTTGCAGCGCTACATCCAAATGTTGCTGCTGCTCCGTACACATAATCGGACCCATTGTAGCCAACAACAGCATCATTACCACAGCTACTGAAGACGTGGCGTCCGTATGTTTCAATACCAAGGAAACCTTTATCCCTACAAAACTGATCTAGCGTTGTTGTATCACCAGACATAAATCTTGGTCCGCCCCCAACAAGAAGACCCGCTTCATCATCAAGGCTAATCGCATTTGGAAGACGTGGATTCACACGGCCATCTCCAATACGTGCGTACTGCTGGCGCGGCACTGCGCAAGTATCAACCGTTTCTTTCCAGCTTCCATTCATACATTGGCTTAATGTAAAACCGACTTCATTTGAGTCAGTACAGGCCCCATATTCAACCGTTCCATATTCAGAACCATCACTGCAATCTTCAAACTGCACTTCAAGTACGTTAAGCCGTCCATTAATGTTTGCTCTAAAACTATCCAGCGTATTTTTAAGACTCATAACTTGACGAGATACAGCCGCTGTATTTGATGATTGTGCATAAGATGCCCCTACTGCTAAACAAGTAACCGATGCGGTTAGCGCGCACATAAATATATTCATTTTCATTTAAAACTCTCTACCCTTTGTTAAACCACGAACCCTTATGAGAAAGCACATGAATTTTACTGACAGGAATAGAACAGCTTGACAGCCCCCTCCTTCTACATGTATGTATACAAACAATTCTTATCTTCTTCTCTTTTTTCATACATTGGAGCCTTCAATGAAACTGAGCCTTAAATCTTCCCCCTCCAATAGCTTCAACATCAACCGTCTGCATATGCACGGCGTGATTCAAACAGGCAAGAAAGGCATTCATATTGGTGCTTACCGCCACCTGATTGAAGAAGCTTTTACAAAACACCATCCCAAACTGGTGCTCATTGACCTGAACACCCCCGGCGGCAGCCCCAGCCAGAGTGACCTGATCTACAACGAGATCATGTACTGGAAAGAAAAAACAGGAATCCCTGTTTACGTTGTGGTGCAAGAAGTCTGCGCCAGTGGCGGCATTTGGATTGCCATGGCCGCGGACAAAATTTTTGTAAACCGCGTGGCTGTTATTGGCAGCATTGGCGTAGTGGCCCGTTACTTTGGCTTTGTTGAAGTTATGAAAAAACTTGGCATTGAGCAGCGCGTACATACCGCTGGCAAAAACAAAGCTGGCATCAGCCCATTTGCTGATGAATCAGCAGAACAAAAAGCAAAAATGCGTGAGGATCTTGATGATCTGCATGCCCTGTTCAAAAAACATGTGATTCAAGGGCGCGGCAACAAGCTGGACCTGAAAACACCAGACCTGTTTGAAGGTACGGTTTGGAAAGGTTATGAGGCTGTTGAATTTGGCCTTGTTGATGCACTTGGCTACACCCGTGAAGCCATCAATTCGCACCCTGACATTACAGGCCAAACCAAGCCTAAAATTCATGACCTGAGGCCAAAATCACCAGGCCTTATCAGTAAAATCATGGGCGACACCAGCCTTGCTGATGAGACCGCTGATATTTTGTACGCCAAACTGATGGAAGAGCTGATGGCACCGCCATTCAAGCTTATGTAACCGAAAAAAACACCCCGCTTTTGCGGGGTGTTTTTGTTTAAATAGCCCTATCCTCTAGCATCATCGCCAAACTTGACGCTTATATCAAGGTCGTGCGTCAACAGCTCATCTGCGTCTCTTACATGCTTGCGTGTATCATACTTACCGCCAGCCTTTTCAGGATCAGTTTGCAGTTCCATTGCTGCGCCCGTAATATTACGTCCAGCGTCAATTGCATTAAAATCAGCAACACCTCCCTTGGCTTGCAAGTCAGATTTATACTGATGGATCATATCTGATCGCTCTTTTATACCGTTCACTTCTTTCCCTTCTAAAGCAAGCTCTGAAGCTTCAAACATATGCCCGTCTTCCGTTAACACATGTATAGAATCCTTTGTAATGATTGTTGCTACAACTTTATCTTCATAATCTTTTGGAGGCTGGCAGAGCGCTTCTCTGTGCTCCATAATTTCATCGCCTCTTTCATTATCAGCAGCTTCTAGGCCGTCTCGCCTTGCTTCTAGGGCACCTACAACTTCTGGAGAATTTTCCATATGAAAATGATCTTCCATTACGGCCATGGTTGCGTAAACTTCACGGTTAATACCATGGTCAGCTTCAAACTGCATGGCTTCCTCAGAGTTAACGGCTCTATCAAAAGCCTCTTTATATTCGCCTCTATTTACATCAAACTCTTCACCGCGTACTGAAAGTTGCATAGATTCAGCACCACTTATAGGGTTCATTTCCTCCCCGTCAATGTAGCACTCACTATAAATCATCTCCCCCGAATCTCTATCCAGATGAGCTGTTTTAAGCGTATAAGCATCCCCCGCCTCATTAGGCGATAAAGAATACGCTCCGAATACATGATCTGATGACATCATAACCTCCTATAAACAACATCCACATATTTATAGGAGGCAAGATAAGCCCAAAAACTGACAATTTTTAAGAACTCAAGGGTTTAAAGCCAAGAAATTCTCTTTTTTCAGCTGTGGTAAGAAAATCTGCTTCACTGATACGCTTCCAACGCGCATCACGTAGCGGCG
>JAPKEQ010000132.1 GCA_028821995.1 Alphaproteobacteria bacterium | reverse complement strand
CCAAAAACACGCCGTGTGGATGTTGTTGTGGGTATTGATTACTCAGATAACATTGATGATGCGATTAAGATCATGAAAGACGTGATGAAGAAGAATAATCGTATTATGACATCCCCTGCGCCAATGGCTGCGGTAACAGATCTTGGTGATAACAGTGTAAACTTTACTGTACGTGCCTGGGTTAAAACGCCAGATTTCTGGGATGTGAAGTTTGACCTTACGAAAAAAGTAAAACTTGCGATGGACGAAGCAAACATCTCTATTCCATTCCCGCAGCGCACGCTTCACATTGTGAATGGTACATCTGCTGATGTTGTGTCAACGCCAGCAGCTCCTAAAAAAGCTGCCCCTAAAACAGCAGCTAAGAAAACAACAAAAAAAACGGCAACTAAAAAAGCCTCTTAAGTTGTTATATTTAAAAGGCCGCCAGTTTGGCGGCCTTTTTTATTATTTGGTATCTTCATCAACAATAGTGTAGTCCGCATCAATAACATCCTCATCTGTAAATGCTTTGTGTTGCGGCCTTTGTTTTTGCTTTTCTTGCATGTTGTGCATGGTAAAACTTGCAGCGCCGCCTTTTGGTATGGCGGATACAATGCCTTTAATTAGCCCTGTTTGTACAAAAGGAATCAATAGCAAAACCCCAAAAGAATCTGTTATGAGTCCGGGTATCATAAGTAAAACGGCTGCAGCAAAGCGCGTTATAAGTTTTCCGCCAATTTCTGCACCAATGCTCCCTTGGGTATAAGCCTTCATGGCTTTCTCTTTAAGGTTTGGCGCTGACGACATAAGGTATTTACCCCAGTAAGCCGTTACGATTGTCCAGAGTACAACATGTAAAAAACCAACTTGAATAGAAGCAACGACAAGGCCGGTAATTTCTAAAACAGGGATAAGAAGTAGTAAAATAATTGGCATAGTAAGTTCTCTTTTCTTGACTAAGTCTTCAAAACACACCATATCACCTTTTATGAAACAGTACACACCAGAGATGATGAAAGATCACCTTGACGCACAAGGCTTTGAATATTCATTGCATGAACACCCTGCAGTTTTTACTGTAGATGAAGCTGCAGAGCATACGGGTCACCTTGTTGGCGGCCATTGTAAAAACCTTTTTGTAAAAGATAAAAAAAGTAACATGTGGCTGATTACAGTGAGTGATGAGACGCGTGTTGATTTAAAGGCGCTTGGTAAAATGCTTGGTGCAAAGGCTAGCCTTAGTTTTGCAAGCGAGGAAAGGCTAGATAAATACCTTGGTGTTAAGCCTGGTTCTGTTACACCACTTTCACTTATTCATGACCTTGAGGGCGACGTGACGGCCATTATTGAAGAGAAATTAACAAGAAGCGATGTGATTTATGTCCATCCACTTATTAACACGATGACGGTCGGGCTTAAAACGTCAGATCTTATGAAGTTTTATGACGCTGTTGGCGGAGTTACTGTTATGGAACTTCCTGAAAGAGAGGTCTCTTAAATGAATGATTTAAACGAAATGAGCCAAGGCTTAGAAAGCCGCATTGCCGCATTCCAGCTTTTAAATGGTGTTTACATAGATAAAAGAACGCTTGCGCAGCTTGAAAAAAGAATAACGGGCTCCCTTGTTAACCAAGACCAAAAGTTTGCCATGGCGCTTGCTCATGCAACGCTTAAGTGGGACGGGGCTCTTAATCGTATTATTAAACAGTTTGTGCAGCCCAAAATTGGGTCGAGTGAACGTCTTGTTCTTAAAATGGGTATTTGCCAAATGGTGTTTATGGATGGTGTTGCAGATCATGCAGCTATCCATAGTGCTGTTGAGCTTTCAAGAGCGGTGGGCATTGAGCGAGCATCTAAGCTGATTAACGGCGTGCTGCGTAGTATTCAGCGTGCAAAGCTTTCAGTACACGATTATTCAAAATCAGAAACAGTTTCCAAGTGGGTGGCAAGGTCTATTAAAGCCCATTATGGCGCAGAGGCAGACCTTATTTTAAGTACGCTTCTAGAAGAGCCTTCTGTGTATGTAAGAAGGCGCGATGAAAAAGCTTCTGATGAGCATCTTACGGCAGCAGAGGGTTTAAAAAATATTTATAAACTTCCTAAAGATATGCCGTTGAACTACCTCGATGGCTGGGATGAGGGGGCTTATGTTGTTCAGGATGTGAGTGCCCAATGCCCTGCGCAAGTGGTGGCGGATTTATACGAACAAAACAAACTATCAGGTTCTGTACTTGATATGTGTGCTGCGCCGGGTGGAAAAACCATTCAGCTGTTTGATCTTTTGCCTCAGGCAAGCCATGTAGCGTGCGAGTTGAGTGAAAAACGTGCAAACCGCCTGCAGGAAAACTTAAGCCGCTGCAAGGTGAAGGCGGAAG
>JAPKEQ010000053.1 GCA_028821995.1 Alphaproteobacteria bacterium | reverse complement strand
CATAAAAATAATCTTGAAGCTTGAGAAGCGTATGGGCTACGTTATAGCCGTCTCCTGCTGCAATAATGGCATTTTTAAGAGACGCATTGAAAACAGCAGGAGTATCTTTTAGCCTTTCAGATGTGAATTTTGCTTTAGCACCAAGGTCTGCGCCTTGAAGGATGCGCATAGTTAAAAAATTAGACAGCATGCTGCCGTTTAGTTTTTCTTTAATATGCGTTAATGACAGGTACTCATCAAATTTTTGTAAGAGGAAGTTGTTAAGGTTAAACTCAATACCCATGTTCTTATTTAAGAAATTAGAAAGTTTCATCATGCCTTCAAAATCATCACCACCCCATTTTTTCTCAAGGCCATCAATAATGCTTGTAATAATTTTTTGCTTGGAAATTTGAGCCACTTTAGGATTAAAAACACCATATGTGTAAATAAGTTCGTAGTTTTCTTCCTCAATTGCTTTGTCCATGGCCATTTTGATGAGCTCTTCAGCTTGAACGGTGAGGTTTTCCTCGTTATCACTATTAAGAATAAGCTTAGTTAAGAAAGGGACAGCATTCTCGTTTGTGTTAACCATACGGCGAATAATGCCAAGAAGGTATGCGTTGTATGGTGCAACAATGTTGCTTGGTACACGCTCAGGCTCAATGCTGTAAAGAAGCATATCTGGAATTTTGTAACGTTCTGAAAGGATGATGATATCCTCAAGGTAAGCTTGCCAGTTCTCTAAGTTGTTCAAATTAAAAGAAAGAGCTGTTTGTGTCATGAAAAGCTGCACAAGTTTCTTTTTATCTTGTTCGGAAATATCTATCTTTTTTTCGGGTATTTTTTGGTATGTAAGCTGAGTCTTTGAAAGACGAATTGTAATAAGCCCGCGTTTGAATAGGCTATTTTCAATCGGTTTAATATCAGATACAAGAGTACCATTCTCAAATTGCTTTAAAATAAAGGGCGCATCTCTAAGCTTAGAGTAGGCAATAGAGAGCTGTTTTGAAACTTCAGGTATTTTAAAAATAGGAATATCTAAAAGTTGAATCATCCCTTTTCCGTTAAGAAGAAGGTTGCTTCCTTTTACATCTTTCCCAACAGTTTGAGTGAGCGTTTTTACAAAAACAGGGAGAAGTGTTTCGCCGTATCTTGGTATCTCACGCCACTTTCTTATGTTTGCCATAGACGTTTTGGTTTGTGAAATATCGTTTTGGATCATGCCAGAAATAACATTTGTCATATCGATCATGTGTTCTGGGAATTTTTTATTTTTAGAGATTTGACTAAGTAAAAAAACAGCTGCATCTGTATCTGACTCTTCTATAAGTAAGCTAAGAGTTTCCAATGTATGAGGAATCAGCTTGTTCTTAAGCCCGCCGCTTTGCGTAGAATCAATCATGAGCATAAGCATGTTAGATTTGTCAGTGCTATCTTTTATGTTGCTTATGCTCGTCAGAATAATTTCTAATGAGTTATAAGGCTTCTTCTCTATAAAAATGGGGCCCGTGGCATAACGTAAGTGTTTATCAAACATAAGAGGGCCTGTTGGATCGTTATGGCACTTTGTTGCCATGCACTCTTTCACAAGAGCTTCAGCCTTTAGACCATTAAGGAGAGGGTCTTTTGGCTTTTTTCCAAGTGCTTTGTCTAGCACTTTGTGGGCTTTATTAAAGCGGCCAGAATCAATAGCGTCTCGGGCTTTTTCTGCCGAGTCACCAAAGCAACCGCTTAAAATCACACAGAGTGTGCTAAGCATTATAAAGCGTTTTAAAGTCATCATAGTTATTAGTGTAACGTGAGAGTTTACCTTCCTGCAACTATAGGAGAAAAAACATCAGCAAACCTGTTGCATTTTTGATAGTATAAACTGAAACAAGGAAGGTAATATTTATGCAGAGGCTAATTTTTTCATTATTTATGTTTATAGCGCTTGTGTGCCAACCGGCGCATGCTGAGCCTGGCAGCTGGTTTGAGCGCGGAGAGCGTTTGCATTACCTTGTAGAAATGTGGGGCTGGCTGAATGTAGGTGAGGCTGAAATCCTTTTTAAGCCTGAAACAGAAGAAAAATACACAATCCTTGCAAGAGCATGGACAAGTTTAAGCGCCTTTAAACTAAGAGACCGCTTAACAACATATGGTGTGCATAGCGATGTGCAGGGAGAAGGCCCTTTCTACTCAACCCGACAAGTTATTGAATTAAATGAAAATGATTATAAGGCCCATAAAATAATCAATTTTGATCGCGCAGCAAAAATGGTGCGCTACCATAATATCCAAGGGAATGAAAAACCAGTTGGTTTTGGTGCGCCTGAGCATGTGCGCGATATGATTTCTGCTTTGTATTATTACCGTAAAACTGTTGGTTCAGTAAAAGTAGGTGATTCTTACGTGCATGATGTAGCCCAAAATGATTATATTTATCGTATGAATTTGAACGTAATTGGCAAAGATAAAATTGACGGCTATCACAGCTTTAAGGTGAGACCAAGTATGCAAAAGCTGAACCTTAAAGGTGAACCTATTGGTGAAGCCAAAGATACTTGGGTTATATGGGTACGCGATGATGAAAGCTTTATGCCTCAGCGTATTGAGGCAAAAACAAAGTTTGGGTCCTTTGTGGCAAGCTTAAAGCATGCTGGTCCTGCTTCTGCTAAATCTCGTGTCATCTCAGATATTCCAGAGACAGGGGAAATCTCAAATAAGAATAAAAAGAAGAGCATGCTTCTTGAAACTGCAGATTAAGATTTATCTTTGTTGCGCCAGCTTTTAAATTCTTTAAGAATTTCTTCCGTAAATACACGAATAAAAATGAGTACGGGCGGGATGCGTCCTTCTCTGCGCGGAAGATATATGTGAATAAGGTATAGAGCATAAAAAAGGCCTGCAAAAGGGAAGATAAGGTTACCAAATGCAAGAATGTGCGGCCTTGCAAGACCAGCCCTTACAGCAATAACATACGTTATAACTGTTGTGATAATCCAAATAGCCATTAAAAGCATGTGAGATGCCCTCTCTTTAAAAATTATCCTTCATTATACGGAATTTTTTGAATTCTTCTAGGGTGCTTGCTTTTAAAAATGGGTTAATTTTCTTTTCTGTGGCAAGTGTTGTGCTATGCGGAAAATTATTGAGCTTAGCCAGCTCGTACCCTTTGTTTATATCTACATCACCAGGAAAGAGATGTTTAGCAAAAGTGAGATTACTTAATGTGTAATCATGTCCGCAAAAGAGCTTTGTATCATCTGGTAGGGATTTTATTTTTTGCAATGTGTCATACATTTGCTCATGGCTGCCTTCAAAAAGCCTGCCGCACCCTGCAATAAAGAGCGTGTCGCCACTAAAAAGCCAATGGTTATTTTTTTCATAAAACATGACATGGTTAAGAGTGTGTCCAGGCGCGAGTATAATATCAAACGCATATTCTTGCCATTTCCAACTTTCTGGAAGTGCTTCTGTACCATTAGGTAGTTGTTCTAAATCAGCTTTTATGCCGTGCATTTGGCACCCTGTATGCTTCTGGATGTCAGAGGCGCCAGCTATATGGTCGCCGTGATGATGTGTAAAAAGGAGATGTTTAAGTGCTTTACCTTGCAAATTATCTATGACAGGGGCTGCTTCTCCTGCATCAATAAGCATATATTCATCTGTATTTTGGCTACGAATAAGGTAAACCCAATTATCGTTTAAAGCAGGGATGGTCTCGACACAATCTTTCATGTGACTTATCATAGCAAAATGTTAGATATTCTAAAACTACGTAATTGGTCTCATAGCGCTGTTGGGAAAATGGCAGCGCAAACTGTGAATCATGCATTGGAGCAGGTGTGTGCAAGACGGCGCGCCCAGCGTATTTTACTGCTTGGATTTACAGCACCATATGTGCACCTGTGGGAAAAAGAATCTCAAGTAACGATGGCGTATCCTTCATGGATGGGCGCTGTGCCTTGGCCTGAGTCTGGCATGAATCAAAGTGTACTTGTGCATGATAGCGCTCTTCCTTTTGGTGATGAAATGTTTGATACGATTGTTGTGGCGCATACTCTGGAACATTCGTTTCATGAGGAAGCTGCCATGCAGGAGCTTTACCGTATTTTAAAACCTGAATCTGGCAAGATTATTATTATGACAGCTAATCGACTTTCTAACTGGAGCAGAAGAGAAGCACTCTCACCTCTTGCAAGAGGGCGCCCTTATACGGGGTCTCAAGTTTCTCGCCTTTTAAAAGATGCTAAGTTTACAGTAACAGGGCAAAAAGCAATTCTCCATACGCCTTGCCTTGGTTTTTCTTTTCTTTTAAAGCAGTCTGTTTTTTTTGAAAGAATCGGAAGGTCTGTACATTCGCCATTTGGCGGAATTATTATGACTGAAGCCAAAAAGCAGGTTTATAAAGGGACGGTTGTACGCCCCTTAGGCAAACTTCTTCCTAAAGTGATTAAACCTGTAGCTCAGCCTTAGGATTTTTCTTCTTTTTTCTCATCAGGATTTTCAATAAGCTCTAACGGCTGACCTGAGCTTGTTTTGAAAATTTTATCAGATTGCCTGAGGGCTTCAATTTCACGAAGAGGCTTTTCAATTTGGTTTCTGCGCGTTGTGCTGAGCTCTAAGAATGCTTTGTTGCTATCCTCAAGTTTTTTACCAACTTTATCAATTGCTTCAGTAAATTTACCCCACTGAGCGCCAAATTTTTCAATGAGTTTTAAAATTTCGCCAGCTTTTTGTTCCATTTGGAAATTATCAACCGCTTGGCGAATAACAGCTAAAATGGCGTACAGCGTAATTGGCGAACAGAGAATAACTTTTTTGCCGAGAGCCATATCTACAAGGGTACGGTCTTGTTCATGGAGGAAAGTATAAACTTGCTCATTGGGGATAAACACAATCACGTAATCCAGCGTGTCTTGCGTGGTATCTACATAGTCGCGCTTGGTAACTTCGTCTACGCGGCGGCGGGCATCTGAGATGAAGCTTTTAAGGAAAATTTTCTTCTCTGTTTCACTTTCAGAGTCCATATAAGCAAGGTAGTTATCAAGTGGAAACTTCACATCCATATGTACCACGCGGTTTTGCGGCATGTAAAATGTATAGTCAGGACGACTTTTCTTTTCTGTTTGTTGCTGCTTAAGGTAGTTAATACCTTCTTGGAATCCTGCAAGGCGCAATACATCCTCTGCCATGCGCTCTCCCCACTGTCCGCGAATCTGAGAATAACTGAGAGCAGATTTAAGGGCGTGCGTGGTATCGCGGAGCTGTTTTGTTTCTTCTGCGGCGCTTTTCAGCTGCGTCGAAAGCACATCAAACTTGGCTTTACGGTCTTTTTCAATGGTCTGTACCATACCCTGAACCTTATCAAGTTCACCCTTCATGGTTTTAAGGGTTTGATCAATCATATCCTTTTTAGCGCCAAGGTCTTGGCTGCCAGCTTGGTTTTTTTTGTCTAAGTTTTCAGCAGCAAGAGAGAGAAATTGCTCGGTATTGCGCTGCAAGGCCTCAAGAGAAAGAGTACTAAAGGCATCGCGCATGTGAGAGACGGTTTTATCCATTTCCTCTTGTTTTTGAGAGAGCATAAACGCTGCCATCTTACCTGCATCATTGCGTCTAAACCAAAGCAAAACAAGACCAATACCTAGGCCTGCTGCAAAACTGAGCGTGGAAGCTATAAAAATGTTCATGCATTTAGTTTAACACAGCAGCGCAAAAAAGCACCGCAAATGCGGTGCTTTTTATTCGTTTAAGTTCGTGTGAGCTGAGAGGTGGCCATGCCATGTGCCAAGGTATAATACTCAGCTTCTGCTAAAATATCTGAGACAGTAGCATTCATCCATGTTGGTTCTCCTCCTTTGTAAGGGGAAGGAATAAACAGAGTGCCTTCAGCTGTTTCCACATACGTGGTGCCACCATCTCGAAAGCGCCTAACATTTGTTACAGGCAGGGCTTTGAGAGTTTCATTGAGTTTGCCAATATAGATATGACCAATACCGTAATTTTCACCCTCTTCATGAGGGACAACAATATAGGTATCGTCATTTGCTTTCAGCAAATAGTGAAAAGGGGAGGAATTGATTGCAACCATGATCGTTCTCCTGTGAAGGTTTAGTTGTTATGATCAACAGCTTTTTCAAAAATCACGGTGTCATCGCGGCGGACAAGGATATATTTGTTAATATCATGCGAGATATCGACAAGTTTTTCATTTTCCCAGCGCGGGGGCATATTCATGTGCGGCGCAGAAAAGTGAAGGAAGCCACCAGCTGTAAGGTACTGCGTCACACCGCCGCCCATAATAGACATGGGGGTAATATCCAAAACCTGCATGTTGCTGCTTTCATGGCCAATATAAATAGTGCCATTATCTTGAATCATGCTGCTTGCGCCAGGAAGGAAATTTTCATCTTCTTCCTCAGGCTCTTCTGGCAGAACAAGGCACAGAAAGCGGCCATCTTCAAATTGAAACAGTTTTGAAATTTCGAGGGTTTGCATATAAAATGCTCCTGAAAAAAGAAAGGAAAAGATAGAAATCTCTATTCTTCTATCTAAAAAAAACTCTTCAAGCAAATGCTTTTTAGATTATGGCAAAACTGCTGTATAGATTGGGCCAAAATTTTGCTCTTGGATAAGAACGGCAACCTCTTCATGGGGGCCAGCCTTTTCTACTTTTACTTTTGCGTCTCCGCCTTTCCAAACGCCAAGTCTCTCAATAGATGTCACCGTATTAAGTTTGTGAGATGTGCCATCTGTGCGGTAGGTCACGCGCCAAAGGTCGTGGGGCAAAGTAATATTATCTGAGTAATCAAGCGTGAGGTTGTAGCCTTTTTTACCCTTAGAAAGGGCAATACCAGAAAAATCCTCTACAGATTTTTCATGGCGCATAAGATGCCATTTGGTTTTAAAGCTGTTGCCGCCATTCATGTGGTGCTTCCCATTCATGACAAAGTGTGGTGTGTAACGCACCTTGGTATTTTGCAGGGCATTATAAGATTTTTGCCTTGTATTGCCTTTATCTAAAATAAACGGGTCTTTTAGTTTACGGTTTTTGTAAATATTCACATGATAAGATAGGGCGAGGCGGCCTTCTTTTTTTGCCATTTCAGTGAGGTTTCTGTTGGCTGTTGGGCAAGAAGGGCACGTTTTAGAGGTGAACATTTCAAGGACATTAGGCGCTAAGGTTGTCGCGTGAGAGGGAAGAGCTGTAGAGAGGACAGTAAAAAGGGCTATTGCTTTTAAATGTGGTCCCATATGAGTGCTCCTATATTATCCATCCCATTTATCGAAAAGTCCTTTAAAGGCAGGATCTTTAAAGTAAAAAATCTTTTCTGCAAGAATAGGCTTACAGCCTTGCACAAAAATAAGCTGGGTGTCAAACGGCATTCGCATCACTTCATCCGGTGTCATGAGTGCGCGTGAAGTATCACTGAAGTTTTTACTAATATTACCGCCCATAAGTTGACCTTTTTCCTTGGATGTTCCGCTGTTGGCAACTTGAATAGTTGTTGTTCCCATCATGTCAGATAAGACTTTGGCGGTTTCTACATCGTTGGTACCAAAGGCAATACGTACAGCACAGTTAGAAAGGAAGGACCCCCATTTCGGGTAGTTATCTTTCAGCTGGTTTAAATCCTGGATAAACATCCATAACGTTACGCCGTAACCTGCAAGGTAACCAATACCAACCTCAATGTTCTGCATATAACCAAGGGCAGGGAACTCATCAATAAGGAAAAGAACGCGATCCTTTGGTTGGCCTTTGGCGCGAATCATAGATGCAAGCATAATCCCCGTAAGGAGGCGAATAACAGGGCTGTATGAATCGAGGTATTCTGGCGGAATGATAAGAAACATTGAAGAGGGTTCACGTTTAATATCAAGCGGGTCAAAATCACTACGAGACGTGATAGCGTTTAGTCTTGGACTATCCCAAACAGCTGTTTGGGCTTTAGATGTAGAAAGAACACTGGCAAGAATTTTTGGTTCTGTCGCACTGAGTGATGCACCTGCGCGCTGAACAAAGCTGTTTTTAGAACGCGCCATATCTTTAACGGTTAGCTGAAAATCTTTTTGAGATTGCATGAGAAGGTAACGCACTTCACCAATGTTACGTAGGGCTTTTGGGCTTTCGTTTGCCACATAGAGAATAAGGCCTGTGACAAGGTTTTTTGCTTCACGGTCCCAAAATGGATCGCTGGCATTACCTTCAACAATAATCATATCAGAGATAAGCCTGGCATCATCAAGCTCATCGTTTGTGCCGACGCGAATGAAATCTAAAGGGTTGTAGCAGTTACTATTATCTTCAAATGGGGCAAAAGTATAAACTTTGTTGAATTTTTGCCTTTGGCGACCACTTACGCCAAAGTTTTCCCCTTTAATATCGTTAACAACAACGCTTCCTGGGTGCGTGAGAAGGTTTGGAATAACGTGACCAACACCCTTACCAGAGCGGGTTGGTGCAAATGTCATCATGTGTCCAGGCGTATTGTAGCGAATGAAATGACCCTTATAACGGCCTACAATAAACCCTTTTTCGCCAAGAAGGTCAGCGCGTTTTAAATCTTCTGCATTTGCAAAAGCAGCAGAACCCATGGTTCCTGTTTTTTTACGACCTGACATGCCATCAAGGAACTTAAGGTGTTCTTCAAATCCGCGTTCTCCTCCTGCGCCTACTGCCTTTTGTAAAGTGTAGATGGCACCGAAAAATGTACCAATAAGGGCAAAGCCTATAATGGTTTGGAATGGGTTTAAGTTTACGGCACTAAACGCCGTAAAGATGGCAAGTATTGCCATAATAACCGGTTTTGATAGGATCAAACGGGTCATGAACTCTCTTTTTACTTTAAATAAGTTGTTCTTATTTTTATTACAAAACCTTTTGTGCATGCGCACAAGGAAAAGAGGGGATATACCTGTCTATACCTTTCATAAACAGGGACGTGCTGTGTCTTTTAAACCGCTTTTTTAAGGCCTTGCCAAAAGTTGAAGCGCTTCATTGACCCAAGGAAAAATGTTTGGCTTTCAATGGCTTTAAGCCATCTGGTCAGGTGAGGATAAGTCTCTTCATTGATCCAAGGCACGTCCTGAGAGAGAAACCAAAGAAATGGGAATATTGCAATATCAGTAAACCCTGCTTTTTCTCCTGACAGGAAGCTTTGTCCTTCAAAAATATTGTTAAATTTTTCGCATGTTTCTTTGCATGGCTCTTCGTAAAGCTCTTCAATAGAGAATCTTTGTTTTCTACCATGTATAGAATCTAGTGCAACTTTGTGAGGATTGCGCAGGCGGTAGCTGTTTTTTGCAAAATCACCATCAATAAGATGGACAACTTCAAGCATGGCATTTTGTTCATCCTTAGAAAGATTATTCCAACCAAAAGGGTCGCTTTGTTCCATGGCCCATGACATAACATCAAGGCTTTCATCAATAACTGTGCCATCAGAAAGAAGCAAAACAGGAACAGTACCTTTGGGTGAAATTTCAAGGAAATCTGCAGGTTTTTGAGAGAGATTAATTTCTCTGTGTTCGTATGTCACGCCAGCGGCTGCGAGCGCCATTCGTGCGCGTGTGGCGTAGGGGCAAAATCTAAAGCTATGAAGAATAGGGTGCGTCATATGAGATTCCTTTGTTTTAAAATAGGTTTGAAAGTTTCATGCGCACTCTTTCGAGAAACGATGGTTTTTTGTCTTCTTGGTTTAATGTATCTTTGTGGAGAAGCCCAAGGCCAACAAGACCCTCTTTTAGGAGGTTGAATTCACCCGTAATCGCTTCTGGGCTACGGCTAAGAACGTCCAAAATAAGGTAGGAAACGACTTGGTTGAGCGTGACATCCTGATCTCCAAAAGGTGAAGGTTGTACGGATTGGGGAACGTTAGCACTAATGCTATGGCCCTTTAATATGCTGGGTTCTACAGCAACAGTTGTTCCTGTTTGTTCTGTTTGTTTAAGTTTATATCTTTTGTTGTAGAGCGGCCTTAAATCCCCTAGTGCAGACTCTTCCTGTGAAGGTGTTTGGGATAAATGCTGAATCATGCGGGTGACATTGTTATGAGATACGGTGCCTGCAAAATCAATTTTGGCATCATGTATCGTAATATTTTGAATTTTTAATGTATTTGTCCAAAGCGAGAGGGGTGAAAAATGAACGCTGACCCTTGGAATATACAAAAGCTGTTCTTCTTTAAAATTTTCAATGCCTTTAATTGTAACGCCGCCAATATCTCCGCTTCCTGTAAAAGGAGAAAGGCGCACGCTTTCAAACGTGATGGTTTGGTTTAATGTATTTTGCATTGCACTTTGAATACGCCACTCTACAAGTGGGTTAAATGCAAAAAAGAGCACGAGAACACATAGGAACCCAAGCGTCAGTAAGCTGTTTGTAATAAATCGAATCATAGAAGAACTTTAACGAACTTAGCAGACCTTCTCAAGCGCTAAGATTTTAAGTCTAACACAGATTTTGGAATTGCCTAAAAAATGTGCATATTTACAACAGAGGTATTTTGTATGTGAAAGGTGGTTGCCTATTTTTCGTGCAATTTTTATTTGAAGATGCGTTAATAAATATATCTTCAACTGGTAAGCGGGGGTGAACATGAATCACACATCTTTGAGATAGGAGGTGATCACGAGCGGTAAGGCCTCGGGTTCCCCCATGTACCCACTTATAGGTTTGACGCTGTATCTCATAAGGGCTGGCACTGCCGGCCTTTATGTTTTTCATTCTACTTTGATTTTTTTTGTATCGCATATAGCTGCGCATATGCGCTTTGATATTTTGTCGCTGCGCTCAAAATTTATATTTGAAAAATGAAAGGCTAAGAGCAAAGAAATAAAATAAAGACCGATAGCTAAAGAGAAGCAGATGCCTACCCTTTAACAACAGGAAAGCTTTCTTCTTCCCACTTTATAATGCCGCCCATCATGTTGTAAACGTCCTCTGGGTAGCCAGCAGCAATCATCTGTTGGCCTGCCATCATAGATCTACCGCCAGATTTACATTGAAGAATAAGCTTTTTGCCTTTTTCAAAAGGAACAAGTTCTGGAGAGAACGTAGAAAGTGCAATAAGAGGTGTGCCTTCTATATGTATGTGTTCATACTCGCAAGGTTCGCGCACGTCTACCATAATGGCATCGCCATTTTCTAGCCAAGCTTTGGCTTCTCCTGGGGTAATATCAATAACGTCTGGCATAATTGCGTCCTATTCTTCTAAAGGTTTAAGTGTTTTGCTTTTTACGCGGCCTTTATTGACCCTGCTTGGTATCCAGTCTGTGGTTGTGTCTAGTTTGGGGCCTCCAGTGCCTGTTGGTCTATCTGGAAATTTACCAAGTGTAATTTGACGATCATACATAACAAGGGCTGCTGCAAGGCCAACATTAAGGCAAAACTTAGTTGGAATTTTAATGACGTAATCGCAGCGATCTATAATAGAAGGGGAAAGGCTACTACCCTCAGGACCTAAAATATAAACAGCTTGTTTGGGGTGCGTGAAAGATGGCAAATCAATGGCATCGTCCGTGAGTTCAAT
>JAPKEQ010000131.1 GCA_028821995.1 Alphaproteobacteria bacterium | reverse complement strand
CCGCGTTGCTGCCCTTAGCACCCAATACCCAAAAGTAAGTAAAAGAACCGTACAAAAAACAAGACCAAGCTCCTCTGCAAGTACCGTAAAAATAAAATCAGTATGTGCATCAGGCACAGTATCTTTCACAACACCCTCGCCAATGCCTTTCCCCCAAAGGCCGCCAGAAAGCAGCGCTTCCTCAGCTTTTGAAATTTGATATACATCTCCTGTTTCTGGAAATAAAAATGTATCGATACGTGTTTTTACATGAGAGAGCGTAAAATATGCAAACCCGCAAAGCGGCGGAAGAAGCCCTGCCACCAAAAACATAACCCTATAAGGAAGCCCTGAAAAATAAAGTACCAACACCCAAGACATGGCAATAACAAGTGTCATACCAAAATCTGGTTGCAAGAACAGGAAAACAGAATGCACGCAAAGCAGACCACATGTTACAGCGCATCCTAAAGTAAAAGCTTTTTGCTTTTTAAAAAAAGCCAAAACCATTGCCGCAACAACAGGAAAAGCTACCTTTAAAAACTCTGACGGCTGAACAGTAAATCCAAAAACTTCTATCCAGCGACTTGCCCCTTTTACGTCTTTACCAATTAAAAGAACCAACACCAAACCAGTTAAAGCGCCCACATAGGTAAGCACCGCAATTCTCTGCACATTTTTAAAAGAGAACAAAGATATAACAAGAGCTGTTATAAGCCCAGCAATCAAAAACACTGCATGCTTTTTTGTAAAATAGAATGGGCCGACGCCATAGGTATCTGCCACAGCAGGCGAAGCAATAGAACTTGCAAGCATCCCCACAGCAAGCCACAAAAGAAAGATAACAAGAAGAACCTTATCAACACTCTTCCACCAAATTAGGAGTGGATTTCTTTTGCGCGCAAGTGAAAAGCCTCTGTTCATATTGTGCCTATCGAAGCTTCAGCGTGGCAAGGCCAATCACTGCAAATAGGAGAGAGATAATCCAGAAACGTACAACAATAGTTGTTTCTGGCCAGCCCAGCTGCTCAAAATGATGATGAATTGGCGCACGTCTAAATACGCGTTTCCCACGAAGCTTAAACGAACCCACCTGAATCATCACAGAAAGTGCCTCAATCACAAACAGACCAGCAATAATTGCAAAGGTGATCTCATGCTTAACAACAACCGCAATAAACCCGAGAGTTCCACCAATCACAAGAGAGCCAGTATCTCCCATAAAAATGCGCGCAGGAGGCGCATTAAACCAAAGAAAACCAAGTATAGAGCCAATAAGAGCTGAACACACAATAGTCATCTCTCCTGCACCTGCAACGTAAGGAATATGAAGATACTCAGTAAAATCAACTCGGCCAACGGCGTAAGCAATAAAGGCAAGAGAGGCCGCAGCAAATACAGCAGGAATACTCACAAGACCATCAAGACCATCCGTTAAGTTCACAGCGTTAGCGCAACCAATCATAACAAGAGTACCAAAAAGCATATATCCAACAAGGCCAAGATCAATAGAAAGATCTTTAAAGAATGGGAAATGAAGAACAGTCACATTCACATCCCCTGAAACACGCGCCCACGCAAACAGCACGCTGCAACACACCACAAACTGAATAGCAAGACGCACCCGTCCTGGCACACCCTTTTTCCAAAGACCTGTCATGCCGCAATAATCATCAGTAAACCCAATCAGACCAAACGCAATAATAACAGCGCTAACAAGCCACGTAAGCGGTTGCGTCAAATCAGTCCAAAGCATCACATTTACAAGAAGCCCTATAATAATCATAAGCCCGCCCATTGTTGGCGTGCCCTGCTTTGCAAGAACACTTGCTTGCGGGTGATCATCGCGTACTGTTTTTTTAGCCTGCTGCAATCCTTTAAACCTACGAATAAGACCAGGGCCAATAAGCATCACAACAAAAAAGCCCATAAACAGAGCCGCACCTGAGCGCACAGAAATATATTTTAGAACATTCAGCACTGCAAAGTGCTCATAAAAGGGGTAAATAAAATTATACAGCATGTTTTTCTTTTGCTTTATTTTGAATCGCAGTTTTTAAATTTTTCACAACTTCTGTTGTGTAGGTAATGACCTTAGACCCCTTAATAACAATGATGTCCCCATCATGCAAGAGCGAAGAAATTTCATCGTAAGGCAAACGATCCCCTGAAGCGTAAAACCCTTTTTTCACGTCAGGGTTCAAATCATTATATAAAACTTGAGCCGCCTCACCCACAACATAAACACCATCAAACTTATTTACTGTTTCAGCAAGAGCTTTATGAAGTTCATCACTACGCGTACCAAGCTCTCCCATCTGGCCAACAATTGCACAAGCATGACCAGAAGCAGGTTTCATCGATAGCGCACGATCCAGGGCTGCTTTCA
>JAPKEQ010000052.1 GCA_028821995.1 Alphaproteobacteria bacterium | reverse complement strand
GTATTGTAGCGCGCAGAAGTGGCCAGTTCAGGCATGTTACAGGGCAAAATAAACGGGTTAAAATACTCGATATCACACCCATTGATATGAGACATAAAGTCATCATGTTCAGACAAGACAATATAGAGCATACTGTACTTATTGGCGCAGATACCCCCCTTCACCTTATGGCAAACCCAGTAGAAGAGAGCGAAGAAACGACCGAAGAACCGAGAGAAAAACCTATTGGGTTCTTAAAACGTGTACGTAGCTCTTGCCCTACTAAAGAAGAGCTCATGAAAGAGCAAAAGAAAGGTCCGGAAACTGATGCCTAAGATGACCCTGTCTCGCTTTATAAAATTTACACTTTTATCAGCCTTTTTTATTGGTATCAGCGCCTTTCCAATTTACGCACAAGAAGCGCCTGTTAACATTAGCATTGGGGATGACCTACTTTCATCTGAGCGTATTTTCCAGATGTTTATTTTACTGACTGTTTTCTCTCTTGCGCCCTCCCTTGTTATGATGGTTACCTCCTTTACGCGTATTGTTGTGGTGTTCTCATTCCTAAGAAGTGCGCTTGGTTTGCAGTCCTCTCCGCCTAACACTGTTATGGTAAGCCTTGCCCTGTTTATGACCTTCTTTATTATGCAGCCAACACTTGAGGAAGCTTATAATGTTGGTGTCCGCCCTTACCTTGATGGGCGCATTGACGAAGAAGCAGCCTTTAATCGCTCCATGGCGCCTTTTAAAGAGTTCATGGGCAGCCAAGTGCGCGAAAATGACCTCAACCTTTTTGTAGAAATGATGCCAGAAGATAAAAAACCTGAAGTGATTGAAACCACTGAAGACGTGCCCCTGCAAGCGATGATTCCGGCCTTTATGATTAGTGAACTACGCCGCGCTTTTGAAATTGGCTTTTTGATCTTTCTGCCTTTCCTTGTCATTGACCTGACAGTAGCCTCTATCCTCATGAGTATGGGTATGATGATGCTACCGCCCATTATTATTTCCCTGCCGTTTAAAATCATCTTCTTTGTTTTAGTGGATGGTTGGCACCTTCTTGTTGGGTCCTTGGTTGAATCCTTCAAGGTCGCCACCTAGGCATTAAAAAAGAGGGCATATGCCCTCTTTTTTATCGACTTTTGACTACAAATCTTTAAGGCGAACATCAAAGTTATCACACGCTTCCAAGTCATGATGGTAACGGAGATTCCCCTCCCCCCATTTAAGCCTTCAACGCTTTCAGCGTCAGAGCAAATCTTTGGTCGTTTTTAGAGCTGTTTCATGAGGTACGGCACATCTAGAATCATATGCACATACCCTTCACCTGTAATTGTCGCTCCGCTAATGGCCTCATGATGGCCAAACACTTTACTGATAGGCTTTACAACGGCCTCTTCTTGGCCTAAAAGCCCATCAACAACAAGGCCCAGGGCGTTACCGCCTTCACGCACGACAAGAATGAATGGTGTTGTTTTTTGAGAACGCTGGCGCAGACGTTTTCTAAGGGCGCTCATGCTTTCATCTTGCATGCAGGCATCACCAAGGTTCAGTTTTTGACGACCTGGCAAATTAATACCATGGGTCAGTGATTCCAAATAGAAGAGTGGAAGAACGTCGCCGCGTAGCTCAATCACATCACGCTTGTTGACCTGATGAACATCATTTTTATTAAATTTAATAACTTCCGCAATATCGCCAATAGGAACGGCAAAGCCCTCATCGTTAGCACGCACAACAAGAGTCTGTACAATCGCTAAAGTCAGTGGCAGATATATGGTTACACAAGTTCCAACGCCAAATTCACTCTGAAGGGAAATGCTCCCCTTTACAGATTTAATTTTAGAGTTCACCACATCCATACCTACACCGCGCCCAGATACATCACTCACCTCTTCAGCAGTTGAAAACCCTGGGGCAAAAATAAGGTTAATTGCATCCTGATCTGACATGGCCTCGATTGTTTCTGCATCATGCAGCTCTTTTTCAATCGCTTTTTTACGGATAACAGTCGGGTCAATACCTTTACCATCATCCTGGATACAAATAACGACATTATTACCTTCATAAAATGCACGCACAGACAACGTTCCTGTTGGCGCCTTGCCCATAGCCGTTCGCTCTTCAGGGGATTCAAGCCCATGGTCAAGAGAGTTACGAATCAGGTGAATCATTGGGTCAGAAAGCTCATCTACAAGCGTTTTATCAACTTCTGTATCCTCCCCCTCAACAATCATATCAACTTCTTTACCAAGCTTTGTTTTCAGCTCACGTACTTGGCGAGGAATTTTATCAAATACTTTTTTAATAGGCTGCATACGTGTACCAAGAACAGCCGATTGAAGGCTCCGAATACCGCGGGTCAACTGCTCTGTTTGCCCCATGATATTTACATATTCTTCTTCTTCAAGCTTATCCATAACATGGGGGCGCTCAAGAGAGCGCACTAAGGCATTACGTGCAAGCACAAGTTCGCCAACATCATTCATAATGGCATCAAGACGGCCTGTTTCTACGCGGATCATAATATCCGCTGCTGCTGGTTTATTACGACGATCCGTTTTACGACGCTCACTGCGCCCCATGCGCCGTTCACCGCCACGGTTATCTTTTTTAGCGGATTCTTTTGCTTTTTGCTTTATCACATCACCAAGACGCTCGTCCGCCATCACTTCCGCAAGCAGTTTAAGGTCAACGCCAGAAGCAGCAACATCTGTTGGATCTTCGCCAGTATCTTTATCACCACCAAGACGTTTATCAGCAAGAACCTCTGCAAGAAGATCTAAATCAATAGTCACATCCGCGTCATCGTCATCTAAAGGCTCTTCAAGGGCAGCCATTTCCATGGCGTCTGTATCTTCAACAGTATCTTTTGGTTTGGATACGGCTTTTTCTTTTTTTACTTTTTTAGGTGCAGGCTCTTCCTCTGGCTTCCCAGCAAGGCGCTCATCTCCCATGACCTCTGCAAGTAAATCAGAATCAATAACAGTATCCGCAGATGCTTTCTCAGGTGCAGGGACAGGAATTTCTTCTTCATCAGCCTCTCCCGCAAGGCGCTCATCTGCCATCACTTCTGCAAGAAGATCAGCATCAACAGATACGTTTTCTGTAATTTCTACAGTTTCTTCTTGTGGTTTTTCAGGTTCGATATCTTCTTCTACAGGAGGTTTTGCCTCTGCTTTTGCCTCCGCTTTTGGCACAAGCTCTGAACCATTGGTTAAATCTTCAAGGTCTTTGACCATATCGTCAATATCAAAGGTATTTGAGTCTTCCCCGTCCTTGCTCATATCAAGCATATCTTTAAGCATATCATTGCTTGTCAGCAGCGCATCCATGACATCTTTTGTAATATCTACGTTTTCAGCTCTAACTTCATCAAGGAGATTTTCACCCGCATGGGCAAGTTTAGACATTTTATCAAGGTTTAAGAAACCCGCGCCGCCTTTGATTGTATGGAGTACACGAAAAATACGGTCAATAAGTTCCGCATCAAAGTCACCTGATTCAGAAACTGTCTCCAGCTTAATCAGGTCTTGTTCAAGCTCATCGAGGCTTTCATCAGCTTCGGTGAAAAACTCTTGCAAGATTTCGCCTAATTCATCGTGTTCCACGAGGGCTTTTCGCCTTTTTTCTTTTTCTTATTTTTTAGCGTATTTAATATTCCCTATAAAAGGGCATCTAAAATATCGTCAATATCGTCTTGTTCTAGGCTTTTTCCTGGCAGTTGAGGACCATTAAGCAAATCAGCCTCTTCTTTAAGGAACTCTTTTTGTTCTGAGCTAAGGTCGTTTGCTTTTTTCTGCATACCAAACACAACAACCATACGTAAAATATGCTGCTCAACCTGTTTAAGTGTCTTTACAATTTTCTGAATACGCTGCCCTGTAAGATCTTGGAAGTTACAGGCTTCAAAAATAGCAATAATTTGCGCTTCCATATTTGCAATAGCGGCCTCATCTGTGCCGTTTTGCTTAAGTTTTGCAAGGTCGCCTTGCATAATTTCACAAGCATCCATAATTTTTGTTGTTGCCTGTTCAGTCGTCGCAACAATGGCATCTAACTGGTCAGAGGCATCTGGGATGCCTTTTTCAGCAAGTTCTTCTGGTTGGAATGTTTGCTCTTTTCTAGATTCGTTAATAAAGCGCGCAAGCTCTGCAAGCTCGCCAAAAAGCTCTGCGTCAAGCTCATCAAGATCGCCTTGAAAAAGACGGCGAACAGCACCCGTCAGCTCACGTACTTGTGACATAGGTACCATTTCAGCATCAGATGATTCAATTTCATCTAATTTATTTTTAATATTTTCTTTTGTTTTATCAGACATATCAGGATCCCCTTACCCTTAAAAATCGCCAATAACGCGCTTAAGTTTTTCTTTAAGCGTGGCCGCATTAAATGGTTTTACAATGTAATTATTTACGCCCGCTTGAACAGCAGCAATCACGTTTTCTTTCTTACCTTCGGCTGTCACCATGATAAATGGGATGTGTTTATACTCTTCACTGGCACGAACTTTTTTAAGAAATTCCATGCCTGTCATGTTAGGCATATTCCAATCAGAAACAATCAGATCAATTTTATCGTTTTCAAGGACTTCCCAAGCAAGCTGCCCATCTGCGGCCTCAACCATGTTACTAAAACCAAGCTGGCGCATGAGATTCATTACAATACGACGCATTGTTTGGAAGTCATCTACAACCAAAATGCGCATATTTTTATCAACAGTCATGGGGATTTATCCTCGTTTATTCTTATTTTTATGTCACGCACACAAAGTATAACGCGTAAATGTCATTACTCAAAACTTGGCAGGTCACTTTTTTCTGCAAGCATTTCACTAATAATGCGCCCTTTCGCACTTGAGATTTTCTCCATTATTTTTGCCACTGACTTTCGGTTCATGCGTTTAAACACGTCAAAAACAATACGATTATCCATACGTTCCATTACAGAAGCAGCTGCAGCTGGTTTCATCTGCTCATATATTTTGGCAAGCGATAGTAATTCCGCCTCTTCCTTTTCTGACAGGTTCTTTAATAATGCCCCTATCTGAGATTCCAAATCTTCAAGTCTTGTAATCTTTACATCTAATCGGCTTTCTGCGAGGTCTACAAGCTTTTCACGAAGGGCAAGTGCTTCCTGCTCACGATCAAGCTCTAGCTTAATTGAGCTCAGATCCTGTAAGAGGCGGATTTCTGACGGTGTAAAGTTTACGCGTGTTTCTATTGGGTTTTGCGCAAAGGCAAAAGGGGTAAACAAAAGAGAGGTAAGAAAAAGAGCGCGTTTCATTTAAATGCGCCCCTGCAATGCTTGCTTGAGGCGTTTTTCAGCTTCACTTCTTGTCGCTTTAATCACATCTTCTTCCGGCTCATCCACCGTTTGCGTCACAGTACTGGCTGCTTGGTATAGTGAAGAGCTTTTACCGCGTGTGACCGTGCGCAGCGGCTGGCTGGTAAAGCTAAATGGGCGCGTTGCAAGAGGATCCTTACGACTTGCACCGTTTGTTCCATTTGTAACAGTGCCGTTTGCCTGTTTAGCGTTTAATGTTTTTCCATTTTTAGCAGCAGGTTTCTCACCATCTTCAAGGGCATCAAATTTTTTGAGAATTTTTTCAGCACGATTCGACATGAGCGTTAAGTCTTGTATCGCTTCATTTGCCGTTTTAAGCTGATCTTGCATTGCAGACGTTACACTATCGCCCTTATCATCTTTTAACTGCCCCATAAGTTCACGGGCACGTGTAATTGTACCCTCTAAACTTTCAGAAAGAAGTTTAAAGCTATGCTCTGCTTTTTTGAGCTGACTAATACGCAGGTGCAATAAAATAAGCAAAGCCCCCACTACACTGAGGAGGACCGCAATCATCACCTGAACGACTAAAGATGCAGCTAACAAATTTATATATCCTCACGCTCGTTGTTAAGATCTGAAATTGTTTTCTTAATTTTAACCGCTTTCCACTCATGGACACGGCCAATTTCCCCTGTCATTTTGACGGTATTTCCGCATTTAATCAAGACAGGATCACCTTTACGGGCATTTAATTCAATCGTATCACCAATACGCCAGCCTAAAATGTCATTTAAAGAATAATCAAGCTCATCAATAACAACATTCAATTCTGTTTCAGCATGATAAAGCTCTTGGCTCAGGTGGTTTTCCCAAATGTTATCCTGACCAAATTTTTCACCGATAAACTGCTGTAGAAGTTGGTCACGTATTGGTTCTAATGTTGCGTAAGGCATACAAAACTGAAGAATACCATCACGTTCCTCAAGGCTCACACGCAGAGAAACAAGAATAGCAGCATTATTAGGCCGTGTAATATTTGCAAAACGTGGATTTACTTCCATACGCTCTGCTGCAAACTGGATTGGTGCAATCGGCGCAAAAGCCTCACCAAGATCACTGAGAACAACTTCTGATAAACTATCAATGATACGGCGTTCAATGGTCGTAAAGTTACGGCCTTCAATACGTGCAGGGCGGCTTTTACGGCCTCCAAGCAGAATATCTACCACCGAATAAATCAGGCGGCTTTCATAAACAAGCAGAATATAGTCATCAAGACCAATAGAGTTTACAACGACAATCCCGGCTGGAAGCGGTACACTGTTTAAGTAATCCTGAAAACGAACAGATGTGATGTTATCAATAGTGATTTCCACGTTATCTGCCGTAAAGTGGCGTAAACTTGTAGAAAGAAAGCGCTCAAATTTATCAAACACGACATCAAGCATCGGCAGGCGCTCATAAGAAACAACATTAGAGTCAAGTAGGACACGAATACCTGTGCGAGATCCTTCTCCGCCACCGCCCATACCAAGAAGGGAGTCAATTTCCTCCTGATCAAGAACGCGCTCTTCAAGCTCGTCTTCAGCGGGCTCAAAAGATTCTTCATCAACATTCGCGCCGCCGCCTGATTGGAGTGCATTCGTCTCTTCTTCAGCAGCAGCCATGTTTTGCCACTCCTGCAGGAGCTCCTCTTCAGTCTTTTCGCTGTTTTCTGGGTTGTTTGGATCTGCCATCGGTTAAAGGGTGTCCATATCTTTCTTATTTTTACCTAGTATAGCATACGCATAAATCATGCCACAACACAGAAAGGCCACCAATTTGGTGGCCTTTCCTATAAAAACACAGTTATTGTACGAGAATTTCTTTAAACAGAACGTCTGTCACTTTCACAGGGTGTGCCGCCTGGCTTGCGCGCAGAAGCAATGCTTCCTTCAAACGATAAACACCGCTTGAGGCACTTAAGTCCTCAGCACGGAGCTGACGTAAGTAAACTTGAAAGTCATCAATGACACGTGGCATAACGCGCTCAAGTTTCATCATGTCCTCTTCGCTACCAACTTCTAGGTTAACTTTAAGTTTAAGGTAACGGCTTGCTGTACCAGAGCTTGCAAGATTTACAAGAATTTCAGGAACTTCCATAAAGTGAGCTTGCGGCTCTTCTTCTACCACAGCTTCTGCTTCAGCAGCAGCGGCAGCTTCGGCCTCAAGGGCTACGGCTTCATCATCGCCAGATGAGATAAAGAAAAAGGCTGCGCCTGCAGCACCACCAAGAAGAACAACTGCCAAAATAGCGATGAGCAGTATCTTTGATGAACCTTTCTTCTCTTCAGAACCTTCATCACCGTTTCCTTCTGGGTTTTGATTTTCTTCAGCCATACGCACTCCAATTTATTCATTATTATTTAATACTTAATGAGTCTTGTCTCATAAGTGTAACAAGAGTTGCAAAAAGAAAAAGAAAAAAGGGCTATTTTTAAGCAGTTGCCGAACGTACTGTGCCTTGGCCTTGTTGCGAAGATGCACCGCCACTTGCAATCTTAGCCCATGGCTCTCTTAGTGTTCTAAGCTGCCCAACCACCTCATCAATCACTTCTGTATCATTTTTTAGATCAACTTGGATCAAGCGGTTTAGCATGTATTGGTAGATACGAGATAAGTTGACGGCAATCTCTCCGCCCTTCTCCATATCAAGGGTTTCAAACAGATACATAATAATATCGCCAGCACGTTTATTATTATTAAAGCGTGACTGAATATCATTTGCTTCAATAGACTGCTTAGCAGAAAGCAAGAAACGAATAGCTCCATCATAGAGCAGCACAACACGCTCAGCCGGAGAGGCATTCAGAATTTGCTGTTCCCAATAATGTTTGGCGGCGTTTTGGTTCCTATATTCCTGCTTCTATTTTCTAATACTTATGACGGCGTTTACAAATAATTAACTGTTACCATTTAAGGCGCCCAGCTGCTCTGTGAGTTGGTCTCTAAGCTGATTAAGCTGAGAGAGCGCGGTCTCCATTGAAATAAACTGCTGCGTTAAGCTGTTTCTCTGTACCTCAAGGCGTGTATCAATTTGCGTCACACGCTCTTGGTAGTCTACATTTTGTTGCTCAATAGAGCTGACATCAGAAGTAAGCTGACCATCAAGTGCTGTAAGCTTTTCAAGGTAACCAAACAATTGATCTGCTACACCACGTGTAAACGTGACTTCAATATCATCAATAGGGCCAAGGCTAGGGTCTCCATTAAAGAAGAGCTGAAGGCCGTTTGCTGCTGTATTATCTGTCGCTGTAATAACCTGACTGCTCTGCGTTGCTGAACCATCACCAATAACACCACCACCAGCAGTTTCACTAATGGAGGCCTGAATAACATTTCCAGATGCATCCGTACCAGAAATATCAAGGTAGTATGGCTGCAAATTACCAGAACCATCTACATTTGGTTGTGCATTTTGATTAAACCCAACAACGCTCACACGAGAATCTGACGTTGTTGCATCAAAGGCAAAAACTTTTCGTACGCCATCTGTATTATTAACAAGCGCATCGTTAAATTTATCTTGCTTAATCTCAAGCATAAAATTACTACCAATTTCAATACCAATTTGACCAAGTGTTGCATATCCGGAATCTGCACCTGGAATGACCGTATTAATCATTTCTCCAAGTTCGCGGTCAATATTTCTAAGCGTAGAATCAAACGCGAGGGACCCAAACTCTGATTCAGCGTCAGGATCATCAGAACGAACACGCTGAGTTTTTTGGTCTAAAATAAATTCTTTCATCAAATTATATGCATCAACAAAACCTTGCACTGAGCTTTGAATTTGCGTTAAATCTTGCTCAATTTCAATATTAATTTCTGTATCAGGTTCAGCGCCAAACAAATCAAGCGTAATGCCTTCAAGAACATCATCAACTGTGTTTGTAGAGCGTGTAATGCCTGTAATTCCGTCGACATCAATAATAGAATTTTGCGCGGCCGTAAGCTCTGTTTTAATACCGCCAACACCGTCGGTAAAGCCAAGACTATCCGTTGTTGCGTTACCACCAGCAAAATCAAGAGCTGCGACTGTTCCTGTATCTTCAGCTGCCATCACAAGATAGTGTTCTGTTGGGCTTACAGATACCACAGATGCATTCACGCCTGCATTAGACGCATTAATTTTATCTTGAAGATCGCCCAGCGTATCATCTCCGTCTACCGTAATAGATTCACCATTAAGCGTAAAACTACCAACTGCAAACCCTTGAGAAGCGAGAGTTGTGGCATTTGTATCTGTAAAAGAATCAGAACGAATTTGATGGGCTTGTGCAAGCTGATGCACCGTAAGGCGGTGACTTCCTACAGCTGCCTCATCTCCAGCAAGTACACCGACAAGGCTGTCAGGTGCAACAGGCGTATACCCTCCAGGTGCCGTGGCTGCAGCTGAAGATGTTGTAAAGGCTTGCTTCGTATCAAAAACATCTTCTGCAAAAAAGCTTACGCCCCCACGGAGCTGATCCAAACTTGTTTTTAAATTATCTGCGATAAGTGATAAATCGCTATAAGCTGTCAGTTTTGTATCGTTAACAGCAATCTTATCCTCAACCTGAGTGGCTGGTATACGCTTTGCCGCCATAATGGCGTCAACAGTTGACTGCCAGTCAATATTTGATGACAAACCAGAAAATTGCAAATTACCACTATCTGTGGTGTTTGCAAAACTCGTATTTAATAATGAGTCGGTCATACTTGTCCCTCTCTCTTTTTATCCGCTACCTGCGAATCTTTTACTTTATGGCCTGCCGCACAAATTTGATTACGCATTTTTCAAACATCTCCATCTACAATAATACCGCGTTCTCGAATATTTTGCGCGTATAGTTTCAAAATTTGTAGTCCTTCATAACTATTTACTGTACTTCCTGTGGCTTTATCGACCACATTTCCCTTTGAATCGAACACATTGTCTTCTAGCGTCATGTCAACCTGCATATCTTGCTCACCAAGCATGTCATTCATATAGTGCACAGCGCGCTTGTAGGCTGTTTTTGTTGCTTCTGACAAATCAAATTCCATTGGAAACTTTGGAACTTTAAACCCGCCATCACCTAAACCTTTTTCGTATACACCGACAGACTTGGCCGCCTTAGGCTGCGGCTGAGATGCCATAGCCTTTTCAGGATTTATCTTATTCGGATCAATAGAAAGCTTAGGTTTCACAAACAGTTACTCCTAGCTGTTTCGTAGCAGGTCAACTAAAAGATCAGGGCTCTGATTGGCACGAGAAAGCATATTCATGCCCGTTTCAAGTAAAGCCTGAGAGCTGGCAAGCTTTGTAATTTCTTCTGCCACATCCACATCAAGCAGCACTGATCGCGCAGCCTCACTATTCTCTTTTGCCACAGCAATGTTACCTGCTGCAAATTCAAGTCGGCTTTGGTTTGCACCAATATTTGCACGTGCCTCGATAATAACATTATTTGCTACATCAATTTGATCAAGCACAGCCCCTGCATTCCCATCAGTCAAAAGATCTGTTCCTGCAAGTCCAAGAGAACCAGTATTAATAACAGGAAGCGTCACATTAATACGTTCAGCAGCAGTTGTACCTTTACCAACTTGGTATTCAAGCGTAGCGCCTGTAGCCACCCCTGTTGCAACAGATGCAAATGTTGTATTTACGCCAGAAGCAATATCTGTCGTGTCATCAAAATCGCTGTTCAGCGTAAGTGTCACGCCCAAATTATGGAAAGAATAATCTTGAATTTGTCCAACCTGGGGGGCTGATACTGTTAAAGATTGCACTTCTGATGTAACGGTATTTGTTACTGTAAGCGTATCTGTTGCTTCAAAAAATTGGATATCAAATGTATCACCAGGGTTCACAAACGATTCAAAAGCATACCCTACAAACCCGTTGTCAGAATCAATAGCCGTGCCAAGCGTTGCCCCATCAAGAGCAACCTGGTTTGTGCCACCAAGAAGCTGGTTATCATTAAAAATAGTTGTCTCAATAATACGGTCAGCCTCCTCTAAAAGCAGCTGATATTCTGCATCCACATAAGATCTTTCCAAATCTGAAAGCTGTCCTGAAGAAGATGTAAGCGCAATACTTTTCATGCGCACAAGCACATCCTGCACCTTACCCAGCGACCCATCAGCAATTTGTAGCATAGATACGCCTTGAGATACGTTAATTTGCGCAGCTCTAAGCGAAGATACATCCACCTTAAGACTTGAACCAATTGCAAGTGCTGCCGCATCTTCTGAG
>JAPKEQ010000130.1 GCA_028821995.1 Alphaproteobacteria bacterium | reverse complement strand
ATCAAAGGCAGGTATGGCCGTCAAGTGATCTACAAGGCCGCTCTCGTGAGCATTAACCCGCACAGCGGCAAAAAGGCATAAACCCATGCCTACAACATCAATCCAAATTTTAGAGGTGCGTATGGAAAACCCAGCCTACCGTGGTTTTATCACGGGGCTGGTCATGCCAACGCGCCACAAGGATAGGATTGACCAACCCCGCTTAAACGATTTAGAGGGCTTTGTGGTGCGCATCAGTACACAAAGCAAAATGAACATGCTGACCCGCAGGCAAGAGCAGTGGCCAGAGGCCCAGATCACACCCTGCTGGTGGACAAAAGACGGCGGCCCCATGAACGGCCAAAACGTCTCCAGCTGTTATTTTGCAGATGAGCTAGATTTCAGCACCGTCAAATCCTTCTTTAAACGCGGTATCAAAAGCAACAAATATGCAGCCAAATTTGCAGATTTGTACAGGTCGGGGGTGTTCAAAATCCATGAGATAAGGGCAAGCCAAACGGAAACCCACTGCAAATATCTCAACGGACGCATCAGAACAGTCGCGCTTGTGCAGGGCATGCCAGAGCCTGTGTTTAAGGTGAGGGGAAAGTATCTCATCACCACCACGTTTCTGTGCCCGGCGGCCTTTAAACCAGATACCGAAACCACAACCAAAGCCAGCAAAAAGGCAGAAGCTAAATTTGCTAAGGCTCAACCAAGCTTCCTATGAAAGGGAAAAACACTATGAACATAACATCAGATCAAGACCGTCAAAAGGTAAAGGAATACTTCAAACAGGCACTCAGCGTAAACCGCTCTATTGATGAAGCCAAGGCCGAAATGAAGGACATTCTGGACGTGCTGAATGAGCAGCATGAAATCAAGCCAAGCATTGCTAAAAAGGTCATCAAAACTATGGAAAAAGGCAACATGCCAGAGCTGCGCCAACTCAATGAGCAGTTTGAAGACCTTTACCAAGCCGCTATCCGCTAAACAAACAAAAGGGCGGTTGCCCCCGCCCTTTTTTAACAAGAAAGAAAATAATATGTTTAAGACTCTAAAAATAAAAACCCTCTCTTGCTTTGCAGATTCTACGCTCTGCAAAGAGATAGCACAATCCCGCGCAGAAAATAAAACCCTACGCCGCCAGCTTCATGCTGTAGGCGGCCGCGCCTTGCTGCGCGACGCCCTTGGCCGCTTCGCCAAACGACCAACCCGCAAAAGCTTGGAGGTGTAATCATGGTTTCAAGTACTGAATATTGCAGTCATGTAAGCATCACAGTAGACCTCACTTTTGAGGACATGAAAAAGCTCATTAAAGAGTGTAAGGGGCTAGATAAAGAAAAGGCTGATGAGCGAGTGCGCGAGCTTATTGAGGGCAACGTAGATTTAGAAGCACATGTTTGGGATGATGATCTTAAAGAGATGATGGATGAAGAAATTGAAGAACCTGAAGAAATCAATTTTTCACCTATCACACTGTGTGATGGTCATATTGAGTTCAATCATAGTCCTATTGCTAAAATTACAGACAGTCCAAACTTTATGGCTTTGCTAGATTTTAAAAACCTCATTGGTGATGAGTCTGGCCTTTCCCACATTCAGGGAGGGTTCAACCTATGAACCCTGCACGCCTTGTAAACAAACTCAGAAAACTTCCACAAGAAACCCGCGTACTTATTGCCTGCATTCTGCTGGGTGATTGGTGCGCAGAGGATAGGTGCGACGGCGCAGACCAAACCGTCCACCTGCCAAACGGCGATAAAATGCATGTAGATTTTAGATTGGAGACAGCATCATGACTGAAATGGTAGAAATCCCTAAAAGCCACCTTGAGGAATACCGAAAGTGTTCAGGTGTAGCACAAGAACTTGTTCTTGATATAAAGAGCGGAAAGCTTAAAAATCCCACTCTTATTTGCCGTGAAACTGGTGAGGTAACGACATACTTAGATTCCACTCTTAATTTCTTAGGCTGGAAACTTCAGCCCATTGAAAAACCAAAGCCAGAAATGCCACTGTTTGAGCAGGAGGAGCAGTCACCATGAACAAAGACAAAATGTTTCAAGTGGCACACGGACGCGCCTCTTATCAAAAGCTCACCCACTTTAACGGAAGCGGTTTTTATTACCAATACCACCCACGTGTGGCAGGGGTAACATTTGTGGGCGAATTTTCGACTATTGAGGAGGCCAAGCAGCAAGCCCGCCTCTATATAAACTTTTGCAGAAATATACTTATAAATGAACTAAAAGCAGGAAGGAATAGCTAATGACTGTAATCGCAGCACGTAAAACAAACAAAGGTGTAGAGCTGGCTTGGGATAGCTTCCAAGGCAATATGCATACGAATGATTCAAATAACAGCACGCTCAGCAAGTGTATTGATGGTAATAATTTCCATGCTCTTG
>JAPKEQ010000051.1 GCA_028821995.1 Alphaproteobacteria bacterium | reverse complement strand
TTAGCGTGCGTATTGAATCTGGCAATGTGGGGCAGGTTAATTTTGAGCCTGAAAGCATTGGCAAGGTTTGTATTTATAATACTCAAACTGGCAAGGTTGTCGCAGAATTTATTGATCATAATGGCGGTGCCGTGTCTTTTTATATGGACGGGCACATGGGTGTGACTTTTGCCATAGGGTTGCGTAGCGTTGCTGCGACCCATAGGTACACATTTGAGATTGAAGAAAGCTAATCGACACTTTCCCCCTATCATTTTTTTGATAGGGGGCTTGTTTTTGTATGCAATACGTCGTATTCTTTAAATATCAAACATCTGAAAAGGACCGTTCAAAACAGGAGGTACCCATGTGTACTCAAGTCGTTGTTGACGATCTTCTCTCCCCACTTCAAGGCCAAATTCCAACAACTTTTGTTACTGGCTACAGTTATGTTGATGGTAACCTTACCATTATGAGCGAGAGCGAAATTGGTAAAGATTCAGCGGTATTCTCTATGGAGGAAGACATTGCTGGCATTGAAACATCTTGCTACCCTGGCGATAAACGCCTGATGCTTGAGGTCAAGACTCATGAAGGTGAGAGCTGTATGGTTGTTATTGAGCGTGAGATGGCTCAACAGCTCATGCACAAAATGGCCAATATGAAGCGCCCTAATGGGGTGTATGTGCGTAATGCAAGTTTGGGGTCTTAACCCCCCACAAAAAAATCGATTTCAAAAAATACCCCCCGCAATATAAGCGGGGGGTATTTTCGTTTTATGAAGGTGTTTTTACAGCCTTTTCAGGTTTGATGAGGTAGGTGGCAGAAGGAACATCATTTGCATTGATAAGCTCCATCTTCAGCGGCGTCATTCCGCTTGAAACGCGGCGAATGTTAATGCCTGTCACACAATCTTCAAGCATAGGCTTAACATGGGGATAGCGCTCTTCGCATTCTGCAACCATCCACCTTGGCATTTTACCAAAACTTGGGTGAAAAAAATTCAGCTTCAGATGTTTATCTGTAGGCATGTAGGCATTTTCATACAGGCTATTAAACCAAATTTGAGCCGGCACAGCATGGTAACAAACAATACCAAGAAAAACTTTAAAAGCATATTCAGCTTGTTCAGCACTTACAGGTGCTGGCTTTTTGCTGAGGATACCTTTGTTTTTTTCTCCCAGCACCGCTGTGTAAGCTGCGAGGGCTTCTTCACGCGTGTTAAAACGAGAGAGAAGGAAGTCTTCCTGAGCTGGAATAATCACTTTGATTTTTCCAAGAGCCAATTTTTGCTCAGAACCATCTTTGAAGTGGAGGGCATACTCTGTGTGAGGGTTGAATTTTACACCCTCAGAATCGTAGATAGGAATCATATGGATACCCCTTGCTGGAAACGAGAAAAAGATAAGTTATTTCCCCCTATATAATAGGGTTTATGCGCCTTTGCAATAGGTAAAATTAAAAAAATACCCCTGCTTTTGAACAGGGGTATTTTGTCGGTTTAAACAGCTGTCGCAATGATGCTGTGAGTATAAAAACGAATGTGCGCCATTTTTTGATGGTAAGGTCGTTCTTCAAGCACATAGTTCACTTTATTTTGGCGTCTTTTTCGGCGTGTGGTGTTGATTTTCCAAAGCAGAGCCCTGAGTACAGCGGCGTTTTCAGGGTCACGATTAAAAAAATTCTCAGCCATATAGAGGGGCAAAGCAAATTTACCATAGAAAATATGATCAAATTCTTTAATTTTAATTGGATCAAGCTTACGAAGTTTTGACTTTAATACTTCAAAAGAATTTTTAAAGTGTTTTTCAGCACTGACTTTAAGGCGTCTATAGCGCCTTTGCACTTCGGCGTCGCTTACATCATTTTTGAAAAACCACCAACCGTCTTCCATATGCAGGCGCAGGGCTGCCAGAGCCTCTTCATCATTGCTGCATTCTTGGAAAATATCGTAAGGTAATTTTTTCTCAATCCTGAGAATCCAAGACATGTATTTCTCCATGGATATAGAAATAGGAAAAGAAGGTTATAAGTTAACCTTAATATGTATACATGTACCAGTTTTGTCAAGAAGGAAGGTGAAATGCCCTAAGCGTCTACGCCGTCTGGATAGCCAACATCTCCGCTGAACTCGTGGAAGGTTGTTGTTGGCCCATCGAATGTGAAGGTGAGGGTTTTGGTTGAGCCTTTACGGTTTTTACTGATAAGGAGCTCGGTGAGGCCTTTAACTTTATCAAGGCGCTCTTTCAATTTTACGTTTTCTTCAGAGTTCTCATCTGCACCCATGAGTTTAGAGAGGTAGTACTCTTCACGGTATAGGAACATAATCACATCGGCATCCTGCTCAATCGCACCAGATTCACGCAGGTCTGAAAGCTGCGGACGTTTGTTTTCACGGCTTTCTACGTTACGAGAAAGCTGGGAGAGAGCGATAACAGGTACGTTAAGCTCACGTGCAACGCCCTTAAGGGTTTGTGAAATCATCGAGATTTCCTGTACGCGGTTATGGGCATGCAGCTCAGAAGTCATCAGCTGAAGGTAATCGACCACGAGCATACCAATGTTATGTTGGCGTGCCATGCGGCGTGCCTTGCTACGGAACTGGCTTACAGAAAGCCCCGGCGTATCATCAATAACAATAGGGTATTCACTCAGCTCTCCTGCGGCTTGCACCACGCGCTCAAGCTCTGCATCGTTAATTTCACCGCGCGCCATTTGCCCAGAATCAATACCAGACGCACTCGATAGCATACGCGCTGCCAGCTGGTCCGATGACATCTCAAGTGAGAACAGGCCTACTGCCGCACCGCCTGTTTGGCCGTTACGTAGTGCTTCTGCGGCGTTATAAGCCACGTTAACAGCAAAGGCTGTTTTACCCATAGAAGGGCGCGCAGCCAGAATAACAAGATCAGATTTACGGAAACCACCAAGAAGCTTGTTGAGATTTTTATAACCAGAGTTCACCCCAAGGAGCTGTCCTTGGTGCTTTTTGGCTTCTTCAATTTGTTCAATAACAGTGACCAGTGGTTGGCGCAAGTTTTGAAGCTCTTTTGTGGAGCCTGTTTCGTTCAGTTTAAATAGCTCAGCTTCAATGCGTTCAATAAGCTTTGTTGTGGCATCAAGCGTACGCGCACTGCCAAGATCTTGCTCAAGCTTTCCAGTCATTTCAAGGAGTTGTCGCTGTAAGTAAAAGGTATAGATGATGCTAACAAGGGTCTGTACGTTGTCTGCGCGTGTTGCACTTTCAAACAGACCGGTAAGCAGCTTAATCATCTCATCTTTACCGCCAAAAATGCTGGTATCGTTAATCACTTCTTTGAGAGAAATAGGGTTGGCTTCATAGCCTTTAAATAATAGCTGTTGGACGCCTTCAAAAATAGCTGTGTGAGCAGGGACATAAAAGTACTCAGGCTTAACCATGCCTTCTACGTCTTCGTATAATCTATTGTTTAGCATAAGGAGGCCCAGAAGGGCTTGTTCGGCTTCAAGGCTATGCGGAACAGGCTGATTAGCCGTAGAGCCTTTAGTAAAATCAACTGCTTTAACTGTACCTGTAGCCTGTGCATTCATGTGTTTTTATGCCTTTTTAAATCCGAAATTTGAACCTGTGTCTTGAGTTTTTTAACTATAGGAGATTTGCCTTCTGGATGCAATGGTGGATTCAAAAAATTGGATACAAAATGTAAAAAAGCCTCCCCAGTAAAGGAAAGGCTTTTTTGTCGTCGATTGGTTTAGCGCTCGTGACGCTGATCAAGGCTCAAGGCAACGCCATGAAAATCGGCGACAGCGCCTAAAATGTTATACATGCGTGTGATGCCTTGATAGTCGCCAATAATGAAAGTTTCTTTGCGAGTATCTTTGTAAAATACCACAAGCTCCTGATGGTGTGCCCCCTCAGGGGTGCGTATGTTGAACTTCAGCTTATGCAAAGTTTTCAGCTTGAGCACTTTTTGGCGTGGCCCACCTTCAAAGTATAACGTAAGAGTTTTACTTTCTAAGCAGAGCTCAAAGGATTTGACGTACCCGCGATACTTGCGATCGCGGGTAATGTTTTGGGGGGAGGGCATAGAGATGCTCCTTATTTAGCAAGAGCTGACAGGATGAAAAAGCCTGTGTGAAAGGCCATGGTGAGCCCAAGGGGAATCGTGCAGATAAAGCCAGTAGCGGCTAAAGCAGTAAAGCCAGCAATAACACCAGCAATAAAAAGAGTAGCGCCCATTGCTGCAGCCATAAGAAGAACAGGCATAGCGCCAGTGTTTTTAAGTCCGGCGCGTATATCATCTTCCCCTGTTAGAGCTTTGGCTTTACCTGCAAGGGCGCCAATGCCAAAGGCAATAAGGCCTAATAGAATGGCAAGCGTAACAATAGCGGTCATAAAAAGTCCTCCAGGAAACGGAAAAGAATGAGATGGTGATATGTCTAGAAAGTAGCTACACAGCTGATTTCTGTCAAATAAAAAACCCTCTCCAGAAGAAAGGGTTTTTTAAATTTTAAGTGAAATTCACTTATGCACTTACGCGACCAACCTCTAGAGGAAGTTCAACAATCACATCACTGTGAAGTGTGATTGTTACAAGATGCTCACCAACTTCTTTAATTGGTGTCTTGAAAGTCACGATAGATTTGTCTAGCTCAACGCCAGTCATCTCTTTCACTGATTCAGTGATATCACGTGGACGGATTGTTCCGTAAAGCATACCAACTTCAGAAGCCTGACGACCAAGAACAACTTTAACGCCGTCTAGTTTGTCAGCAACGGCTTGCGCAGCTGCAGCTTTTTCTTTGTTAGCTTTTTCAAGTTCAGCTTTCATGCTTTCAAACTTAGCAACGTTTGATTTAGTAGCAGGAAGTGCTTTACCTTGAGGAATAAGGAAGTTACGAGCAAAACCAGGTTTTACTGATACTGTTTCACCAATCTCGCCAAGAGAGTGGAGTTTTTCTAGAAGAATGACTTGTCTTTGTGCCATTGTCTGTCCCTTTATTTTGGTTAGCTACAAGCTTTGTGTAGCAAACGGTTGGTTTAAAATTCCGCCCCTTAACCTATATAGAAAAAGAGGCGGAAGAAAGCTTAGCGGTCGCTGTAAGGCATAAGAGCCAAGTGACGAGAACGCTTAATAGCTACTGCAAGTTCACGCTGCTTAATGCGGCTCACACCAGTAATGTGGCAAGGAAGGATCTTACCGTACTCAGTTACAAAACGACCAAGAAGACGTGTGTCTTTGTAGTCAATGTTTTGCGCGCGAGGGCCACTAAATGGGCAGCTCTTTTTGCGTTGGAAGAAAGGCTTACCAAGAAGACGAGGCGTGTACTTAGGTGCGCGGTCTTTTCTCTCAGCTGTTGCTTCAGTAGAAGCAGCCTCAGTTGTTGTAGCTTCTGTGTTTGTTGTTTCTGTAGTCATAATAAAATTCTCCGTATGTTACGTGTTTACTTACGCTGCTGGTTCTGCTGTTTTCTTGTCAGCTTCATCAAAGCGACGGCTCTTCTTAGGAGACATCATTACAGATGGTCCTTCGTTAAGCTCTTCAACACGAATTGTTAGGAAGCGGATGATATCTTCGTTGATGCGCATTTGACGCTCAACTTCATTGATAATCTCACCAGTGCCTTCTACGTTTAGCATTACGTAGTAACCACGACGGTGTTTTTTGATGCGGTAAGCGAGAGTGCGAAGACCCCAGTTTTCAAAGCTAGCCACTTGGCCGCCTTTTTCAGAAATAACTGTTTTGAATTTGTCCACCAAGCTGTCAACTTGCGTTGTTACAACATCAGGGCGAACGATAAATACAAGTTCGTAAAATGACATGTGTATGTCTCCTTTTGGGTTTAAGTAAAAAGCGTTATTGCTCTTTACACAGCCACGCACACACGCGTAGCAAGGTGGCGCTAATATACATCAAACTGCATACATTGCAAGGGTTTTTCTCATCTTTTGTTAAATGCTCTATTTGCTTTAAAAGATTTTATCTTTTGGTTCTTTTCATAACTTTGGTATGGTTCTGGATATTTTCAACAAAACGTTGCGAGAAAAAAATGACAAGGCACCACACTCTTTTTGTGTTTCCAGGGCAGGGATCCCAGCACATTGGTATGGCTTCAGGGTTTATGGACCATGAATTTACAAAAGAAATTTTTGAAGAGGCGGACGATGTTCTTGGATTTTCTCTCAGCAAAATGATGCGTGAAGGCAGTGAAGATGAGCTTGGTCTCACCATAAACACGCAACCTGCGCTACTTCTTGCTGGAATGGCTGTTGCCAAATATATTTATAAGAGTACAGACAGAATTAACTTGCACCCTTACGCCGCAGCTGTTGCAGGGCATTCTCTTGGTGAATACACAGCGCTTTGCGCAGCTGGAAGCCTTTCTCTTAAGGTTGGTCTTGAACTTGTGCGCAAGCGCGGCGAAGCCATGCAAGGCGCTGTGCCAGCAGGCAAGGGCGCTATGGCAGCTATTATTGGTATGGAGTACGCCAACCTAGAAAGCATTATTCGTAAAACAGGCTGTTATATTGCAAATGATAACAGCCCCTCTCAGGTGGTTATTTCTGGTGATGAACAGGCCGTTGATGAGGCTAGCAATATGCTTGCAGTAGAAGGTGCTAAAAAGATTGTACGCCTGAATGTAAGTGCACCATTCCATTGTCCGTTGATGCAGCCAGCAGCAGATATTATGCAAATTGCTTTGCAAAAAGCACAGTTTGCACCTGTAGATATGCCTGTTTATCAAAACATAACAGGAGAAAAAACCTCTTCAACCCTTGCGCTAGAAAAAGGACTTGTTGAACAAGTCACTGGCCGTGTACGTTGGAGAGAAACGATGGTAAATGCAGCAGCCTCTGGTATCACGGAAGTGGTAGAGTGCGGTGCAGGAAAAGTGCTTACAGGGCTTGCAAAGCGCGTAGATGGCATTATAAATACGGCAACACTTAACACACCAGAAGATGTTGACGCTTGGCTAGAAGCCCGTCACGCAGAATAAAGGATACATCTATATGTTTGCAGGTTTAACAGGAAAAACAGCCCTTATCACCGGCAGTAGCCGCGGTATTGGTAAAGATATTGCTCAAAACTTTATTGATGCTGGCGCAAGCGTCATTATTTGTGCAAGCCGAGAAGAGACCGCTAAAACAGTAGCAGAAGAGCTGGGTGCTCACTCTTACGTTGGCGCAGACCTTTCTGATATTTCTTCTCTTGAAGAGTTTGCAAAGCGTGTTGGCGATATTGATATTCTTGTTAATAACGCAGGCATAACAGAAGATGGACTATTTATGCGCCAGAGCGATGAGGCTTGGACTAAAGTTCTCGACGTGAATCTTAACGCAGCTGTTAAGCTCACAAAGCTTTTCATGCCTGCGATGAGCAAAAAGCGTTGGGGGCGCATTATTAATGTAACCTCTGTTGTGGCTCATATGGGAAATAATGCACAGACAAATTACGTGACAAGTAAAGCGGCTATGACAGGTTTTACTAAAGCGCTTTCTAAAGAAATGGCGCGCAGAGGCATAACAGTCAACTGTGTTGCACCTGGTTTTATTGAAACAGATATGACCCAAAAACTTGATGACAGCGTAAAAGATAACTTTATTAAAAGTATTCCTGCCGCTAAATTTGGTACGGGTGATGACATTGCAAATGCGGTACGTTTCTTGGCAAGTGATGCTGCTGGCTACATGACAGGCACGACACTTCACGTTAATGGCGGGCTTTACGTTTAGATTGGTTGCTCATAAAAACTTGCCAATTTGAAATATTAAACTATATTATGTGCAGACCTCCACATAACATGGGGGCTAAAATGATTTTTAAAGGAGTTAAAGATATGAGTGATATTCACGCACGCGTTAAGGGCCTAGTAGTAGAAAACCTAGGTGTATCGGAAGATAAAGTAACAGATGCTGCTAACTTTATTGATGATCTTGGCGCCGACTCTCTAGACACTGTAGAGCTTGTTATGGCTATGGAAGAAGAGTTTGGTATCGAAATCCCAGATAGCGACGCAGAAAACATTGTTTCTGTAAAAGACGCTGTTGCCTACGTAGAAAAAGCTGCAGCGTAAGCTACGCAGTTTTCTTCTCGGAACTATATTTACATGAAACATCCACAAAACCGCCGCGTGGTCATTACTGGCCTTGGTATGGTTACGCCTGCCGGTTTAACGGCAGAAAGCACATGGAAAAGCCTGCTTGCGGGTGAAAGTGCTGTTGGACCTATCACAAAGTTTGATGCGTCTGAGTTTGCTTGCAAAATTGCAGCAGAAGTAAAGGGTTTTGATCCTTTGGTTGCGATGGATGCGAAAGATGTAAAGCGCACAGATATTTTCATTCAATACGGTATGGTTGCAACAGCAGAAGCTATGGCTGACGCAGGCCTTACCGAGCTGACTGAAGAGCAAAAATTGCGCGCAGGCGTTATTCTTGGAAGTGGTATTGGCGGATTTAACGAAATTGAAAGCACAGTGCTTACACTAAATGAGCGCGGCCCGCGTCGTGTTTCGCCTTTCTTTATCCCGTCAATGCTGATCAACCTTCTTAGCGGCCAAGCCTCTATTAAGTACGGTCTTAAAGGGCCTAACCTTAGCGTGGTCACAGCTTGCGCAACAGGCGCACATGCTGTAGGCGATGCTATGCATATCATTAAGCGCGGCGAAGCTGACATTATGGTTGCTGGCGGCGCGGAAGCTGGCATTACAAAAAGCGCTGTTGCAGGCTTTGGCTCTGCGCGTGCGCTTTCTACAAATTTTAATGATACACCAGAAAAGGCGAGCCGCCCTTACGATGAAGACCGTGATGGTTTTGTAATTGCTGAGGGAGCAGGGGTGCTTGTACTTGAAGAGTACGAACATGCCAAAGCACGCGGCGCAACAATTTACGCTGAAGTTTCAGGTTTTGGGCAAACGGGCGATGCTTATCACCTTACATCTCCTGCAGAAGACGGCGATGGTGCCAAGCGTGCCATGTCTCTTGCACTTGAGTTTGCAGGCCTTAAAGGTAGCGATGTGGATTATACTAACTCCCACGGTACGTCTACGCCAATGGGTGATGGTATTGAATCTCGCGCGATTGAATCTGTTCTTGGATCTGACGCGGTTGTCAGCTCAACAAAATCTATGATTGGTCATACACTTGGCGCAGCTGGCGGTATTGAAACAGCTATTTGCCTCCTTGCCATGCGTGACGGTATGGCTCCGCCAACAATTAACCTAGAAAATCCATCTGAGGATTGTAACCTTGATTACGTCACAGAAGGTGCTCGTAAAATGAACATTGACGTTGTGATGAACAACTCCTTTGGTTTTGGTGGAACGAACGCAAGTCTGGTACTCACCAAGGTTAAAGATTAATGCGTTTTGGTGTTTTTCTTCTAAGCGCTCTTATTTCATTCAATGTTTACGCAGCGCCTGTAGAGGTTCTTATTCCTAAAGGTTCTGGCGTTAAATCTATTGCTCAAAAACTCTATGCAGCTGATGTAATTGCAAGCCCGCTTATGTTTGAGGCTTGGCTTCGTGTGACACGTAATACAGGCGCACTGCATGCAGGGCGTTATACATTTGAAACAGAGGACGGTATGCGCGCTGCCATTAGTAAAATGGTAAATGGCGATGTAACACTTGAACAAATGACGATTCCAGAAGGTTTAACCGTTGCAGAGGTTATGGTAAAGCTGGCCGCAGATGAGAGGCTTACAGGCGCTATGCCGCAAGGCATTCCGGAAGGAAGCCTTCTGCCAGAGACGTATACGTTCTCCCTTGGTACAACGCGTAAAAGCCTTATTACAACCATGCAGTTTGATATGAAAAATGTTGTAGATGAAGCTTGGGCAACAGTAGATGAACTAAGCCCGCTTCTATCTCGAGAGCAAATGGTAACGCTCGCATCTATCATTGAGAAAGAAACAGCACTTCCGCGTGAATATAAAACAGTATCAGGTGTTTATACGAATAGGCTAAAGATAAACATGAAGCTACAGGCTGACCCTACGGTGATCTATGGCCTTGAAGATTATGATGGTGATATTCGCCGCAAAGATTTAAGAAACCCGCATCCTTATAATACTTATGTACATAAGGGGCTTCCGCCAACGCCTATTGCAAACCCAGGGCGCGGCGCGCTTATGGCTGCGGCAAGTCCAGCAAAAGTGCCATACCTTTACTTTGTTGCAGACGGCAAAGGCGGGCATGTGTTTGCAAAAACACACAACGAACATAAGAAAAACGTAAAAGCCTATCTCAAAGCTCTCCGAAGTCGTGCTAAATAGCGCATTTACGCGTACACTGGCAGTATGACAAATAAGCACGCATCAGGACATTTATTCACTCTTACAGGGCCAAGTGGTGCTGGTAAAGACACGTTGATGCACGCTCTTATTGAGCATGACAGCGCACTTTCATTTTTTCCAACAGCAACGACTCGTAACCCGCGTGCAGGGGAAGTAGACGGCGTAGATTACCATTTTTTGGATGAAACATCTTTTAAGGCAAAAATGGATGAGGGCGATATTCTAGAATGGAGCCACCATTACGGTAACTATTACGGCACGCTTAAAAGCGTTGTAGAAGATGGTTTAAGCGCAGGAAAAGACCTGATTACAGATATTACATATAGCGGCGTAGAGGCGTTACACAATGCTTTTGAAGAACGTTGCACGCGTATTTTAATCCTACCGCCAAGTATTGAAGAACTTGAACGTCGTTTTGCAAAACGTCAAAAAAATAGCAAAGAGCCTGATGAGGCGATTCAGCGCCGACTCGGACACATTAGAGACGATTTAGAAAATTTACATACAGAAGGTTATATGTTTGGTAACGCAGATATGCGCGGTTCAAACTTAGGCGATTATGACATTGTTATAACAAACGCAGACCTTAAAACTGCAATTAAAGAAATACAACAGGCACTTGTTAAGGTGAGGGGATAATATGATGAAACATGCAAAACTGATGGTGACTGGGCTTCTTTTAGCAACAGCTTTATCAGGCTGTAGTATTGGCAAAGAGGCACGCAGCGTTTCGGGTAACTTCTGTTCTCCAAAAGCATTTCGTACAGTGTTTATGAATAATGCAAACCTTGCAGGCCTTTACGTAGACCAGGAAGCGGAAGATGTGCTTTCTCGTATGGGGCGTCCTGTAAGTCAAAGCCAGTTCAGGCTTGCAAATGGTCAGATGATTACAGCTTGGTTCTACCAAATTAATATTGAGCCGCCGTGCCGCGGGTTTGAGGGTGACTATAAATATGAGCCTGTCTTTCTTGCAGAAGGTCGCCTTGTTGGTATTGGTCAGCGTTACTACACAACTGCACTGCGCCCCCATATGGGCATGAATCTCTTTTCAGGGTTTAACTTTGGAAGTTCAGGCCGTAAATCAGCGAATTACAGTGGCGGATTTCAGGAGCGCTTTTAAGTAAGGTTTAGCTTTTTAAGCCAAGCTTAGCTCTTTAAACCAAGCTTAGCTTGCAGAATTTTTCAAGGCTCACAGTTTCAGGACGGTCTGTTGGTTTGATATCAACAGATTCAAGAGCAGATTCGACATCATCAAAAGCACCTTTAAGGCTCGCACGGAGCATTTTGCGGCGCTGGTTAAACGCCCTGCTGCTTAGCTGCTCGAGGCGTTTTACATTGCAGTCATAACGTAAAGTTTCTCTTGGAATAATTTCCACAATAGAAGATGTGATTTTTGGCGGAGGGTTAAAAGCACCGCGCGGTACATCAAACAGGCGTTTGCAATCTGCACGCAGTTGGCAAAACAATGCAAGGCGGCCCCAATCTTTATTGCCAG